>NZ_JBSGGK010000003.1:0-98296 GCF_053603855.1 Monashia sp. NPDC004114
CGAGCACGAGACCAACTACTACGCTGCCAACACCGCTGCCCCGGCACCCGCCGAGGAAGCACACCTGACTCTCCACTGAACCCGGGGCGATTCACCTGCGGGGCTGTGGCCACCGCATCCGGTCCAGTCGGGCCGGCGGGGGCGCCCGGCTGGGCTGACCCGGCGCCCGGCTGGGCTGACCCGGCGCCGGGGTGGGCCGGCGAGGCGCCGGGCTGGGTCGGAGTGGTGCTGGCGGCCATGTGAGGCTCCTTTCAACGAACGTTGAGAACCAACTGTAGGCCGCGCGGCCAAGATTTTCAACAGGTGTTCAATCTGGGCTACCATGGACCGCATGTCCTCCTCTGCCGCCCGTCGACCCGGGCCTCGAGCCGACCGCACCGACGTGCGTGGCGACATCCTCACGGCGGCGCGCACGCTCTTCGCGGCCCGCGGGTTCAGGGGCACGACGATGCGAGCGGTCGCGGAGGCTGCGGGGGTCGACGTCGCGCTCGTGCCGTACTACTTCGGCAACAAGGACGGCCTGTTCGCGGCGACGCTGGAGCTGCCGGTCGACCCCCGGGCCAAGCTCGACGAGATCTTCGCGCAGGGACTCGACGGCATCGGAGAGCGCATCGCCCGCACCATGGCCACGCTCGTCGACGACGAGGCGACCGGCCCCGCGATGCTCGGGCTGATGCGCTCAGCGATGACCGAGGGGCCGGCACACGACGTCGTTCGCGACTTCATCGAGAACGTCATCATCGAGGGCTACGCACGGCATCTCGATGCTCCCGACGCACGACGCCGGGCCGCGCTCGCGGCCACCCAGATCGTCGGTGTGGCGATGGGCCGGCACGTCCTGCGGATCGAGCCGCTCGCGAGCATGTCGGTGGACGAGCTCGTCGAGCACGTCGGTCCGACGCTGCAGCGCTACCTCGAAGGCGCCTGACCCCCTGCCGGCTCCACCCGAACGTCAGCCGGCGACGACGAGGTAGCCGCAGAGGCCCACGATGACGGCCGTGATCAGGCCTGCCGTGACAGTGGTCAGCCGGTGGTTCGCGAGGCGGCCCATGAGGCGGCGGTCGTGCGTGAACAGCAGCAGCGGGATGAGCGTCCCCGGCAGGGCGAACGACAGGACGACCTGGCTCCAGACCAGAGCGCTGGTCGGCTCGACCCCGAGGCCGAGGATGACCAGGGCCGGGATCACCGCGAGCATGCGCCGCAGCAGCGCCGGGATCGGCTTGCGCCCGAAACCGGTCATGACGACATCGCCGGTCTGCACCCCGACGAGGGTCGCCGCCAGCCCGGAGGCGAGCAGCGCGACGGCCAGCATCGTCGCCGCGATCTGTCCCGCACTGGCGCTGAGAGCGGCATACGCCGACTCGATGCTCGCCCCGGCCTCGGTCGGCAGCGCCGCCGAGAACACCACGAGGCTCACGTTGGCCACGCCGGCCACGCTCATGGCGATGACGACCGACCGGACCGTATGCCGTCCGAGGCGCAGGCGTTCGTCCTGCGACGGCTCGACGGTGCCGTCGTCGCGCGCCCGTGAGGCGGCCGAGTGGAAGTGCAGCGCGTGCGGCATGACGGTCGCACCGACGATGCCGACCGCGAGCAGCGCCGCCGAGGAGTCGAGCGGGCCGGGGACGATCGAGCGCAGCAGGGCAGCCCGGTCGACGTCGGCGATCCACACCTGCCACACCAGGGACACGATGATGACGGCGAGCAGGACCAGCACGACCGACTCGAAGTGGCTCCGCCCGTGGACCTTGAGGTAGAGCACGACGAGGCTGAAGCCGGTCACGACGAGAGCGCCCCACATCAGCGGCAGCCCGAACAGCAGGTAGAGCGCGATCGCGCCGCCGACGATCTCGGCGAGGTCGGTCATGATGACGACGATCTCGGCCTGCGCCCAGAGCAGCACGCGCCCGACGCCGGGAAACCGCAGGGCGCTGTGCTCGGCCAGGCTCATCCCGGTGACCATGCCGAGCTTGGCCGCGAGGTACTGGATCACCATGGCCGAGCAGCTCGCGAAGACGACCACCCAGATCAGGGAGTAGCCGTGCTCGGCACCGGAGGTGATGTTGACCCCGAAGTTGCCGGGGTCGACATACGCGATGGCTGCGAGCAGCGCCGGCACGAGTGTGCGCGGTGCGCTGAAGGTCCCGCCGAGCCCGTGCTCCGGCGACCGGTTGTCGACCAGTCGGGGGCGTCGCTCGGCGACTCGCTCTTCCATGGGAGACAGCATCATGCCTCGACCCCTGCCAGTCCAACCGCCTGTCTCGGATAGAGACAAGTCCCTCACTCGTCGGGCCGACCGCGGCCGTGCGGGAGGACCTGGCGCGCTGTGGTCAGCGCGCAGCGGCGAACCCGAGCAGCGCGGCGATGCCGAGTGCGCTCCGCGGGTCGTATGCCGCCGTCCACAGTCCACCGTGCGCGGCGGCATACGCCTCGTCCTGCCACGGGTGTGGCTGGCTGGGCGAGCCGGTGCGCAGGTCGTGGACGAGCAGCGCGGCCATGAGCGTGTTCGCGGTGCCGGGCTCGAAGACCTCGATCCCGAAGCGGTGGGCACCGGCGTACGCGGCCGCCAGCGCCCGGTTCTTCACGACCGAGCGGGTGCGCGTGGGCGGCGCCACCTTGAGCGAGACGAGGCCCCCCTCGGCGCGGTATGCCGTCGCCCGCCATCGCTGGAGCCGCTTGGCGAGCAGGTAGTTGGGTCCCTGCTGTAGGACGACGCTGTCGTTGATGCCTGGGTCCTGGCCCGGCACGTAGTTGCGCCGCAGGAGCCGACCGCCGCTCACGGTGCGCAGCGGCACCCGGAGCACCTTCGAGGTGCGTCGCTCGCCGTAGCTGCGCACGGACCGCTCGACGGCGGCACCAGGCACAGCGAACACGTCGGTGGGGGTCGCCAAGAATGCCAGAGCCACGTCCTCGCGGCCCTTGCTCTCGACGACGTGCTGGGTGAGCGCGTCAACGGCCATGGACACACGGACGTTGGTCTCGCCGTCGGCGTAGACGTAGTTGCCGATCGCGATCGGGCCCTCGATCTCTGCCACCCATCGGGCGACGGCCTCGAGGTCGTGGACGAGGTCTCCCCCGGCACGGGCGGCCGTCGTCCCTTCACCCGCGCGGACCGGCACGGTGATCGACCCGGCAAGGTGCCGCGTGCCACCGATCAGCCTGTCCCACAAGTCTTTCCGCGGGAGGTCGACGGCCGCGACGTCGGCGCCCCAGCGAAGCAGCGACCGAAGCGGGCCCATCTCCGCCGCTGCGCCGAGGACGACGACGGTGCGGTCCGACAGGTCCAGCCAGTCGGGATTGTCGATGACCCGCTCGACCGCCTCGGCACACGTCGGCTCGACCGTGCCCGCGTCGACCCACTGTGCCAGGCGCCGACGGAGCGCGTCCCCGGAGACGCGCTCGCCGGCATACGGCACGGACAGCGTCCGGTCCGGGGTGCCCTCGCCACGGATCGTCTCTGACCCGAGCGGGTCGGCTCCGTCGGCCGGCTGGGCGAAGGCAGACCCCAGCGGCTGGTCACCGTCAGGACCGGCCCAGCGCATCCGCTCGTGGAGCGAGGCGAGCCCGTCCCGCGCGACCGTCATGGCAGCCTCGTCGCTCGTGAGGCCGGCCTCGACGAGGCGGCGGAAGTGCGGGAGGTAGCCCTGCCGCCAGTTCGTCTCGCGCTCGGCCGAGGCCGCACCGACCGGGTCGGTGGCACGCAGCGCGTCGGCCACGACGGCCCGGCCCGTCGCGGTCGTGCTGCGCCGGCCCGCCACAGGGTCGAGGGGGAAGACCACTCCGCGCTGTGACTGGGCGTCGCTCATGGGGTCATCCTGCCCGTCGGGTGGTCACTTCGGTGCGGCTTGGGGGCGTACGGAAGGGGCCACTCGACCGTGTGGGGGTGTCGAGTGGCCACCTCGGTTCGACAGACGGTCCCACCGGCCTGACCGTGACCGGTGGGACCGCAGTCGTCGCGCCTCAGGCTCAGGGAGCCGCTGCCACCGCGAAGGGTGCCGAGTCGACCGAGCCCACGGCGTTCACCGCGCGCACTCGGAAGAACCACGGCTGCCTCGCGATGTTGCCCGTCGTGTACGTCGTCGTGTTGGCGGCCAGGGTCGCCGACTGACCCGCGACGGTCGCGAACGTGCTGGACGTGCTCCACTGCACGACGTAGCCCGTCTCGTTGGCGACGTCACCCCAGCTGACGGTCACCCGCTCGTTGCTACCGGCCCGAACAGCCGAGCCGCTCGTGATGGTCGGCTGGCCCGGGAGCAGGACGCCCACGGTCGCGGTGTTGCTGGCCGCAGAGCGCCCGGCGACGTTGACCGCGCTCACCCGGTACGCGTACGTGCTGCCCAGGGCCACCGTGTTGTCGACGATCGTCACGTTGCCCGTGTTGGTGCGAGCGGGCGGTGTGGCCAGCTGGGTGAAGCCGCCACCGTTGACCGAGCGTTCCACGACGAATCCGGACTCGTTCGTCGCGTTGTCGCGCCACGTCAGCGAGACCTGTGGGCCCGCCTGCACGGTGGCGGTGAGGTTCGTCGGGGCCACCGGCTGGTTCACACCGAGGGTGGCCGACGTCGAGCTCGCCGTCATGGTCGGGAAGCCCGACCCGTAGCCGACGGTGTTCTGCGCGACGACCCGGTAGAGGTACGGCGTCGTGGCATTCGACGACTGGTCCGTGAGCGTCCGCTGCTGATGGACGTTCGGGGCCGCCAGGGGCGACTGCACGCTGCCGACGTCGGACCAGGTCGTCCCGTCGGTCGTGCGCTGCACGACGAAGGACGTCTCCGTGATCGAGTTGTCGTTCCACGTCAGGGTGATCTTCCGGTTGTTCCCGGTGCCGGTGACCACCGCTGCACCGTTCGCCGGCCACGTGACCGTCCTCGGCGGCAGCGCGACGGCCTCGGGCCGCATCATGTCCATCTCCTCGTGGCTGAGGATGTGGCAGTGGAACACGTACTCCCAGCCGAAGTTGACGAGCGCGTTGACCACGTCACCGACGGGGTTGCCCTGGGGGTCGACGTTGTTGAAGCCGACCGTCGAGCCCGCCGGCATCATCGGGTTGAGCGGCCGCACCGCGTTCGGCACCTCGAAGGGCACCTGCGGGATCACGGGACGCAGCGCGACGATGGTGTCCTCGAGCGGGCTCATCCGGACAGTGTCCTTCCAGCCCAGCTCGTTGGCGTCGGGAGGGATGACGATGTTGTCCCACGTCACCCGGTTGAGGACCTGGACGTCGTAGAGGTGGAAGTGGATCGGGTGCGTGTCCACGCCGTTGTGGGTGAACCGCCAGATCTGAGTCCCGTCCTTGGCGTCCGTGATCGGGGAGACCTTGACATCGGCCGGCGGCAGCTTGGTGCCGTCGATGAGCTCAGTCGGCGGGTTGACGTAGGGGTAGAGCGTGACGTTCTGCGCGCCCGGCGACGGAGGTTGCGCCTCGACGCCGAGGTTGGCCTGCATCCGGCCGAACTCGTCGAAGGTCGAGGAGTTCATCTCGTCGTGAATTGCCTTGGGCTGCAACTGCATCGACATCTTGGCGTTGGGAGCAGCCAGCGTGTTGAAGCCGAAGCTCGTCGTGTCGTTGACTCGCACCAGGCCGTCACACCGGGTCACCGTGGCGGTCCCGACGTTGCAGTTGCTGCTCGACGCGAAGCTCGTGCCGTATGCCGAGTTGTATGCCGCCTGGCCGACGATGACAGGGTGCTGGCCGGACTCGAACACGCCTGACCCGTTCGCCTGGTGCTTGAAGGCGTTGGCGAGAGCGGTCACGTTGAAGGCCTTCGCCGGTGTCGCTGCGGCGATCTTGACCTGCATGACGGTGCGGGTGTTCGGGCCGTAGCCCGGCAGGACCGTCGGCGCCCCGGTCGGGCTGAGGTCCGGGCCTCCGGTGTAGTAGTCGTACGACGGCACGCGAGCCGGGAAGGCGGCGGGCGCGTCGTTGTACAGGATCAGCGTCTTCCCCGCGAACTTCGAGAAGTCGACGACGACGTCCGCGCGCTCTGCCGGGGCCAGCAGCAGCGAGTGCTTGTCCACGTTGCCGACGTCGAAACGGGTCGGGTCGGTGATCCAGGTCGTCGGCTGCTGCCCGTCGATGACGGCCGGAGCCGGCAGGAAGCCGCCCTCGCTCGCGATCTGGACCCAGTCGGGTCCGGCCGCGTCGTTGTTGGCGTCCGCCGGGGTCGGCGAGACGACCGGGTCGAGCTGGGCGGCGGCGAGCTCGGTCGGGTTGAGCCTGACCTCGCTCTGCCCGTTGCCGTTGGCTGGATCCGGGTCCGCCGTGTACCACTGGAAGTTGAAGAAGCGGTCGTTGGCGGCGTTGAGCAGGCGCATCCGGTAGGACTTCGGCTGGAGCGTGACGGTCGGGTAGGCGACGCCGTTGACGATCGGCGTGTCGTTGAACTGTTCCATCCCGGCCGAGATGTTCGGCGTGCCGGGGATCTGCTCCGGCTCACAGAAGGGGTCGGTGTCGTACTGCCAGGTCGACGGGTCGTCGAGGTTGCAGCTCGGGTCGTAGTACGGGTTCGCGATGGGGCCGTACGTGGTGCCCGCGGCCGGCGGCCAGAACCACGGCCCGTACATCCAGCGGCCGTAGCCGCTCATGCCCGACGGGTCGCCGGGATTCTGCGCGGGCATGTACACGTGGTGGTACCAGAAGCTGCCCTTGGTGCCCCAACGCGTCTCGTCCCACGTCGGGTCCTGGCCGTAGGTCACGGGGTTGCCGCGGGCGTCCGTGGACGCACTGTCCTTCAGCTGCTCGGGCCCGGGCACGAATGTCCGGTCCTGGACGATGAGCGGCAGGGTGTCCTCGGCGGACGGGATGAGCCCGGCGTTGACGAGCGCCTTCTCGGTGTTGTCGGTGATCGTGTAGCCGGCGGCCTCACCCGCGTAGACGTTGAGGCGCGTGATACCCCACGAGTGGTCGTGGTAGAACATCAGCCGCGCGCTCTGCTGGTTCGTGTAGTAGAACGTCGAGCAGCCGTCGTCGGCGGGGTCGCAGAGGGCGGCCGACGCCGGGTTCGCCGGGTCGGACAGCATGTCGGGCACGTTCTGCACGCTGACGCCCTGGGGCCAGCTCGTGCTCTCACCCGCTGGGGTGATCCACTGGTGCGGCGTGCCGTCGCTGATCCACGGGGTCGCGCCGCCATGCAGGTGAAGCGTCGCCCGGTTGTCCTTGAAGCACCCGGCGCCCTTCGGCTCCTGCGTGCACTCCGGGTTGCGCACGCCGTCGGTGACAGTGCCCCCGTCGGTCGGCGCGGCCATGGTCATCGGCCCCATGCCCGAGCCCATCATCGTCGAGTCGGTGGGCAGGAACAGGTCGCCGTCGGCTCCCGTGGGCAGCAGGTTGCGGAAGACGATCCGCACCGGGCGGTCCTTGGTGGCCGCGATGATCGGGCCGAGCCACTGGGGCGCGGTGACGCCGGTGTACCCGGAGATCTGCTGCTTGTCGCCGTTCTGGAGCTCGTTGAAGAGGGCGACCTGCTGGCCGGGCACCGCTGTCGTCGAGAGCTGGACGTAACCGCGGACCAGGGTGGCGGGCAGGTCGGAGGAGAACTTCGTCCGGTACTGCACGAGGCCGATCACGTACTCGTCGGCCTCCTTGCCGTTGTATGACTTCTTCTCGGGCACCGCGAGCGGGATGAACTTGGCCCCGGGGCCGGTCGTCGCGTCGACTCCCGCGGCCTGAGGCACGTTCGGGCAGCCCGCGCCGGTGGCGCCGGGGTTGCAGGTGACCGGAAGGGCGTCCTGGAACTTCTTCATCCCGGCCGTGAGGTAGCCGCTCCCCGGTTCGGTCACGGTGACCGACTCGATGGAGCCGACGTCGGTCGTCGCGGTTCCGGCCGCGCCGTTACCGGCCCCGGTAGGGTCGGTGACCGACACCGCCGCCGAGGTGTACCCGGTGCCAGCGCTGGCGACCGACAGCCCGACGAGCTTGAGGGTGCTCGTCGCGGAGGCCGGCGTCGAGCGGGTGATCGGGTCCGACAGCGTGCCGTCGAGGATGCGGAGGCCGGGGGCGGCGGTGTAGCCGGTGCCGGGGTCGTCGACGGTCACCTTCTGCACCACGCCACCGACGAGATCAGCGGGCTCGACGTGGCCAGTGGCCCGCGTGCCGTTCGGGTCGTCGGGCAGGTCGAACAGGACCGTCGGCATGGTGTACCCGGCGCCGCCGTCGCTGACGGCCACCGCGTCGACGCCGCCCGAGGCCAGGGCCGTCGCGCCGGTGCCGTCGCCGGTGACGGTGGCCTGGAGTCCCGAGTAGCCCGCACCCGCCGCTGTGAGGGAGAGCGCGACGACGGCTCCACTCTGCTTGACCGTCGCGGTGGCCACGGCCTGCACGCCGCCGGACTGGCTGGGTGCACTGATGGTCACGGTCGGCGACGTGTAGTCGTGCCCTGGAGCCCTGACGTCGATGCTGCTGATGCCACCGGTCGCGGGGTCGACCTGGGCGGCGGCGGTGGCACCCGTTCCGGCCCCACCGTCCGAGATCGTCACGGCGGCGGTCGGGAGGGTGAGCGGGCTGTTGGCCCAGTTGGGCCAAGGCCCGAAGTAGTGCGGCACCTTGGCCGCGTCGGTGGCGCTGGTGGGCGGTGCCGCGGCGGCGGGTCCCGCGGGTACCACCGCGACCTGCCCGGACAGTGCCATCACCATCGCGGCGCCGGCGGTGAGCGTCACCAGCCATTTGCGATCGATCGAGCGTGACATTGTGGCTTCCCTGCCTCTGTGTGAAATTGCTCTCGTCTATTCCGACGATTCATCGATGCTAGGCACGGAAATTGAGCATCCACCATGCTTGCTGAAAGATTCATCACACGAAACCTGTTGCGCGAAAAGGGATTCGCGATTCGCCTACGTCAAAGCGCCGGAACTGTTCCGCGGATTCTCAATTGTCGTCCGGGGCCAATTCGAGCCTGACCGGTTGGCCCGTCATGACTGAATTGCGAGTCATGTTCTCGTGTGTCGGAGATCATGCCTCTAAGGCATCGCCGCAGCATTAGGCTGGAAGCGTGAAGAGAGACGGATGGACCTTCGTCTCGAACCACGGCCACGTGCTCATCTGTCTTGCCGAGGACCCCGGCATGCTGCTCAAGGACGTCGCGGCACGGGTCGGCATCACCGAGCGCTGCGTGCAGCAGATCGTGGCCGACCTCGAGGCGGGGCAGGTGATCCAGCGGTACCGGCAGGGCCGGCGGAACCGCTATGTGGTGCTCCGCGGCACCCGGTTCCGCCACCCGGTCGAGTCCGGCGTGACGGTGGGCGAGTTCGTCGACCTGGTCATGTCGTCGCAGGAGACGTCAGACCTGGAGGCGGCCTGGATGTTCGACGGCGCCGGCGAGAGCCCCGTCAGCCAGCTCCGCATCTGAGCCGGGTCCGACGAGGGCCGGTCAGCTCAGCCCGGCGCGGACGAGGTCGAAGGCCTTGTCGATGTTGGACTCGAGCCGGCCCGAGCCGCCGGCCTGCTGGTGCTCGATGCACGCGCGCACCGCGGCGATCGCGACGGCAACGGTGAGCCGCGGCTCGAGAGAGGCCCCCGGCCTGAGCCCGAGGCGCCGCTCCAGCGCCGCCGTGAGGGCGTTCTCGATGCGGATGTTGTTGCCGACGAGGGCAGGGGCGAGGGAGGGCTCACCGAGCAGGACTCGGCGTCGCTTGGCCCGTAGCTCGCGGTCGAACGACTCCGGCGCGAGCATGGCGGCCAGGATCCGGCGCAGGGTGGCGACCGGGGTCTCGCCCGCGACCGGCGTCTCCAGCGCGGCGGCATACGCCTCGAGCTGCTCGGCCGTGGTGCCGATGACGGCTGCCTCCTTTGAGGGGAAGTAGTTGAAGAAGGTGCGCGGGCTCACGCCCGCGCGCGAGGCGATCTCCTCGGTCGTGACGGCCGAGAATCCCTTCTCCTCCACGAGGTCGAGGGCGGCCAGGTTGATGGCGCGGCGCGTCTCGCGCTTCTTGCGCTCGCGCAGCCCCGTCGACTCCTCGGACGGTGTGGCGGTGCTCATGCCTCCATGGTGCCATCGATCGTGCATCGACTGCAATTTTGCAGCGACTGCATCTTTGTCGTACTCTCATCGGTATGCCACAGACTTCAGCAGGGGTCCAGACCGACGGGCCCGACACCGGGAAGCCGGTCTACGCCGGCCTCGACCGGGCGACCCGCAACATCTTCATCGCGCTCATGCTCGGCATGCTCGTCGCGGCGATCAGCCAGACGATCGTCGGCCCCGCGATGCCGCGCATCGTCGCCGAGCTCGGCGGGATGGACCACTACTCGTGGCTCGCGACCGCGGCGATGCTCGTCAGCGCCATCACCGTTCCGATCGTCGGCAAGATGAGCGACCTCTACGGCCGGCGCAGCTTCTACCTCGGCGGCCTCGTCGTCTTCATGGCCGGCTCCGTCCTGTCCGGCTTCGCACAGAACTTCTGGTGGCTCATCGCAGCCCGCGCGATCCAGGGCGTCGGCATGGGCACGCTCATGCCGCTGTCGCAGACGATCATCGGCGACATCATCCCGCCGCGTCAGCGGGGCAAGTACCAGGGCCTCATGGGCGGTGTCTTCGGGCTCTCGTCGATCCTCGGCCCGCTCGTCGGCGGCTTCGTCACGGACCACTTCGGCTGGCGCTGGCTCTTCTTCATCTCGCTGCCGGTCGGCATCGCCGCCTTCTTCGGCATCAGCCGGTTCCTCCACCTCGAGCACACGCCGCGCCAGACGGTCATCGACCGCGCCGGCATCGCTCTGCTGTCCCTCTCGCTGATCCTGCTCCTCGTGCCGACCTCGCTCGGTGGCACGACGCTCGCGTGGGGCTCGTGGCAGGTCGTCACCATGTATGCCGCAGGCATCGTCGCGCTCGTCGCGTTCATCCTCGTCGAGCGGCGAGCGGTCGAGCCGGTCCTGCCGCTGCGCCTCTTCCGCAGCTCGCTGTTCACGCTCTCGAACCTCGCGGCGTTCATGGTCTCGGTCATGATGTTCGGCGCGATGATCTACCTGCCGGTCTACGCGCAGGGCGTCCTCGGCGCGTCGGCGACCAACTCCGGCCTCATCCTCATGCCGATGTCGGTCGCGATGATCGGCCTGTCGATCCTGTCCGGCCTCGTCATCACCCGGACCGGCCGATACAAGCTGCAGACCGTCGCGGGCGTTCTCATCATGGGCGTCGGGTTCTGGCTGCTCACGCAGCTGCACTACGGCTCGAGCCAGACCGAGCTCACCCTGGCGATGATCGTCTTCGGCATCGGCCTCGGGATGGCGCTGCAGGTCTTCACGCTGATCATCCAGAACTCGTCGCAGCGCAAGGACCTCGGAGTCGCGACGGCCTCGACGCAGTTCTTCCGCAACGTCGGCTCGACCGTGGGCACGGCCGTCTTCGGCACGATCATGACCAGCGGCCTCGCGGCGAACATCGCCGGGCACCTGCCGCAGCAGGTCGCTGCCCAGATGGCCGCCTCCGGCCAGGAGGTCAGCGCCGGCTCGGTGCTCGACCCGTCGGCCCTGTCGAAGCTGCCACCGCAGATCGCCACGGCCGTCCAGCAGGGGCTGGCCGACTCGCTCCACTCGGTCTTCGTCTGGGGTCTGGTGCCGTTCGCGCTGGCCCTGCTTGCGGTGCTCTTCATCAAGGAGGTGCCGCTGCGCGACAGCGTCAACACGCCCGACGAGACCGTCCGAGAGCAGGCCGCCACCGAGTCGCGGTCGGACGCCGCGCTGGTCTCCGTGCGCTGACGCACGGCCCGAACGAGGCGGCATACGGTGGCGACATGACAAAGGTTGCTCTCGTCACCGGCGCGTCCTCGGGCATCGGCGCGTCCATCGCCAGCCATCTCGTCGCCACCGGGTGGACGGTGTATGCCGTCGCGCGAAGGGTCGAGCGGATGACCGGCCTCGCGTCCCGCGGGGTCAAGACGTTCGCGATGGACGTCACCGACGACGCCTCGATGGTCGCCGGCGTCGACCGGGTCATCGAGGAGGAGGGGCGCATCGACGCCCTCGTCAACAACGCCGGATACGGGTCCTACGGTGCGGTCGAGACGGTGCCGATCGACGAGGCCCGTCGCCAGTTCGAGGTCAACGTCTTCGGGCTCGCCCGGCTGACCCAGCTCGTCACGCCACACATGCGCACCCAACGGTCCGGCACGATCGTCAACATCTCCAGCATCGGCGGCAAGTTCTACGAGCCGCTCGGCGCGTGGTACCACGCGACGAAGTTCGCCGTCGAAGGGTTCAGCGACAGCCTGCGGCTCGAGCTTGCGCCCTTCGGGATCGACGTCGTCATCATCGAGCCCGGGCCGATCCTGTCGGAGTGGAACGCGATCGCCCGCGACAGCCTCGTCGAGCAGTCCCTCGGGACGGTCTACGAGGACAAGGCACGCAAGATGGCGGCCCAGTTCGAGCGCGTCGACACGCCACGGATGAGCTCGGGCCCCGAGGCCGTGGCCGAGAAGGTGCTCAAGGCGCTCGAGGCGACGAACCCGGCCGCGCGCTACCCCGCCGGACGAATGGCCCGAGCCATCGTCACGGCGCGCAAGCTGCTGCCCGACCGCGCGATGGACTTCGTCGTCCGCCAGATGTACAAGGACTGACGCACTGGCGGCGCGCGCCACCTCCGCCCGGGCCGCCCCGACGTCCCGCGCTCGACGAACGCCGCAGCCCAAAGCAACACACCGAGCAGTCGCGAACTTCTGCGGTTATTTCCGTCAGAGTTTGCGACTGCTCGGTGTGTTGCGGTGTGAGCGGGGCCGGGCGGGGTGAGGCGGGGCGGGGCCGCGCGGGGTGAGGCGGGGTCAGCCCCAGACGAGGCCTCGGCTCGGGTCCGCCATGATCGAGGCGAGGTCGGACAGGAACCTGCTGCCGAGCTCGCCGTCGATGAGCCGGTGGTCGAAGCTGACGGCGAGCTGCGTGACGTGCCGGATCGCGATCTCGTCGTTGCCGTCCGCGTCAGTGACGACCCACGGCTGCTTGCGGATGGCACCGAAGCACACGATCGCCGACTCACCCGGGTTGATGATCGGGGTCCCGCTGTCGATGCCGAAGACGCCGACGTTGGTGATCGTCATCGTGCCGCCGGACATCTCAGCCGGCTGCGTCCGACCCTCGCGGGCCGTCGCCGTCAGCTCGCCGATCGCACGCGCGAGGTCGAGCATCGACAGGGCGTGCGCGTCCTTGATGTTCGGGACGATCAGCCCACGGGGGGTCGCAGCCGCGATGCCGAGGTTGACGTAGTTCTTCTGGACGATCTCCTGGGCCGCCTCGTCCCAGGTCGCGTTCATCCCGGGGTTGCGCTTGATCGCGAGCACGAGCGCCTTGGCGAGGACCAGCAGCGGCGTGACCTTGACGTCACGGAACTCGCGGTCGCCCTTCAGCTGCTCGACGAGCTCCACCGTCTTGGTCACATCGACGGTGACCCACTCGGTGACGTGCGGCGCGGTGAACGCCGACCCCACCATCGCCTGGGCCGTCACCTTGCGGACGCCCTTGATCGGTATGCGCTCCTCGCGCGGTCCGGACCCGAACGCCGCAGCAGGAGCTGGAGCCGGGGAGCTGCCGTCGCCGAGCTGGCGAGGCGACGGCAGGTCACTCCGGAATGCCGTCCGGCCGGCTTCCGCGGTCACGGCCGGCGCCGCGGCGGTGACGCCCGCTACCGTGCCGTCGGTCCCGCCTCCTGCGCGGACCTGCACGTCCTCGCGGGTGATGATGCCGTCGGCGCCGGATCCCTGCACGGACCAGAGATCGACGCCGAGGTCCTTGGCGAGCTTGCGCACCGGGGGCTTGGCTCGCGGCCGCCCGCCCCCGCGCTGCTCGGTCGTGGCAGGTGCCATGGCGTGGTGCGCCATCGGGGCAGTCTGCTCCGGCGCGGACTCAGCCTGCGCCACCTGCTCGGTCTCGGTCGGCGCGGACAGGTCCGGCGCCGCGACGGTGGTCACCGGTGCCGCGGCGGCAACGGGTTCGGCCCCGGCCTCCTCGGCCCTGCGCCTCGGGCGACGCGCGGTCGCGCCTGCCTTGGCGCCGTAGCCGACCAGGATCGCCTCCTGCTCGGGCGCGGCGGCGGCATCGGCCGCCGGCGCCGCAGGAGCCTCGTCGCCGCCGAGGCCGTCGTCGATCTTGATGATCGGCGTCCCCACGTCGACGGTCTGGCCGACCTCGACGAGCAGCTCCTTGACGGTGCCGGCCCACGGGATGGGCAGCTCGACGAGCGACTTGGCCGTCTCGATCTCGAGGACCATGTCGTTGACCTTGACGGTGTCGCCGGGGGCGACTCGCCACTCGACGATCTCGGCCTCGACGAGACCCTCGCCAGGGTCGGGCAGGTTGAAGGTGCGAATTGCCATGTGCCTGCGCCCCTTTCGTCAGTAGGACAGGGCGCGGTCGACGCCGTCGAGGATGCGGTCGAGGTCGGGGAGGAAGTCTTCCTCCATCCGGCTCGGGGGATACGGGATGTTCGCGCCGTTGACGCGCACGACGGGCGCCTCGAGGTCGTAGAAGCACTGCTCCGTGACCTGGGCGGAGATCTCCGAGGCCATCCCGAGGAAGCTGCTCGCCTCGTGGACAACGACCAGGCGGCCCGTCTTCTTGACGGACTGGACGACCGTGTCGATGGGCAGCGGCGAGAGGGAGCGCAGGTCGATGACATCGATGCTCGTGCCCTCGGCCTCGGCAGCGGCGGCCGACTCGAGCATGGTCTTGACGACCGGCCCGTAGCCGAGCAGCGTCACGTCGGTGCCCTCACGAAGCACGTTCGCCTCGAACAGGCCCCGCGGTGCCGCAGCCGCGTCGGTGTCGTACTCGGCGCGGTCGTGGTAGCGGCGCTTCGGCTCGAAGAACATGACCGGGTCGTCGCACTCGATGGCCTGCTGGATCATCCAGTAGGCGTCCTCGGGGTTCGAGCACGAGATCGTGCGCAGGCCCGCGGTGTGGGCGAAGTAGGCCTCCGGGCTCTCGGAGTGGTGCTCGGGGCTGCCGATGCCGCCGCCGAACGGGATCCGGATCACCATCGGGAGCTTGATCGCGCCGAGCGAGCGGGCGCGCATCTTGGCGACCTGGCAGACGATCTGGTCGAACGCCGGGTAGACGAAGCCGTCGAACTGGATCTCGCAGACGGGACGGTACCCACGCAGCGCCATGCCGACCGCCGTGCCGACGATGCCGGACTCGGCGAGCGGCGAGTCGAGGACACGGTCCTCGCCGAAGTCCTTCTGCAGGCCCTCGGTGATGCGGAAGACGCCGCCGAGCTTGCCGATGTCCTCGCCGATGAGGACCACCTTGTCGTCGCGCTCCATGGCGCGACGCAGGCCGTTGTTGATGCTCTTGCCGAGCGTGACCTTCTCGAGCGCCATGTCAGTTCGCCTCCTCGAAGCTCGCCTTGTAGGCCATGAACGCAGCGCGCTCGGCCTCCATCACGGGGTGGTCCTCGGCGTAGATGTGGTCCCACATCGTCTCGCCGGGCATGGTCTCCATCGAGATGCAGCCGGCGCGCAGCTCCGCCGCGAAGACGTCGGCCTCCTGGTCGACGCTCGCGAAGAACGCGTCGTCGGCCATGCCCTCGTGCGCGAGGTAGGTCTTGAGCCGCAGGATCGGGTCGCGGAACTTCCACTCCTCGACCTCGGCCGAGATGCGGTACTTCGTCGGGTCGTCCGCCGTGGTGTGCGCACCCATGCGGTAGGTGTACGCCTCGATGAGCAGGGGGCCGTTGCCGTTGCGCGCCTCGTCGAGGCTGTGCTTGGTCACGGCATAGGTCGCGAGGATGTCATTGCCGTCGACGCGAACTCCCTTGAAGCCGAAGCCGTTCGCCCGCTGGTAGAGCGGGATGCGGGTCTGCTTGGACACCGGCTCGGAGATCGCCCACTGGTTGTTCTGGCAGAAGAAGACGACGGGAGCATCGAAGCTGGCCGAGTAGACGAACGCCTCGTTGACATCGCCCTGCGAGGAGGCGCCGTCACCGAAGTAGCAGATGACCGCGGTGTCGCGGTCGGGGTCGCCGGTGCCGACGTTGCCGTCCATCTTCACGCCCATCGCGTAGCCCGTCGCGTGCAGTGCCTGGGCGCCGATGACGATCGTGTAGAGGTGGAAGTTGTTCGTCTTCGGGTCCCAGCCGCCCTGGCTGACACCACGGAAGAGCTGGAGCGAGCTCTGCGGGTCCATGCCGCGCACGAAGCCCACGCCGTGCTCGCGGTAGGTCGGGAAGACGAAGTCGTGCGGTCGCAGCGCGCGGCCCGAGCCGACCTGGGCGGCCTCCTGCCCGAGCAGGCTCGGCCAGAGGCCCAGCTCGCCCTGACGTTGCAGCGCGTAACCCTCGGCGTCGAGACGGCGGATGAGGACGAGGTCGCGGTAGAAGCTCCGCAGGTCGTCCTTGGTCAGGTCCGCGACGTACTTGTCGTAGTCGGGGTGGGACACACGCTGACCTTCTGGGGTCAGCAGCTGGATCATGTCCGGGCCGCCGTCGCCGACCGCAGGGGTCGGCTCGTGCAGCTCGGCGACAACCTTGTCGCTCACTGGGCGCTCCTTCGCCGGGGGTGGGGTCCGGCATTGTTTCGGGCCGCGCGCGGGGATCACCCGCCCGACGGCTGTGTCACACGCGTCCGCCGAGGTGACGGCTGACACATGCGGGTCCTCGTCACGGAACTTACCGGAGGCCCCTGCGAATCTCACAATGCGGACCGCACCCCGGCACACACAGCCCGTCTGACCTGGGCAGATGCCGCGCCGAGGTCAGCGCCGGGTGCCCCAGGTCCATGGCGGCGTGGTCAGCAGACCCTGCCCCTGGACGAAGGTCTCGCCGAGGTCCTTGACCAGCAGGATCGAGCGCGCGGCCGACCCGAGCCCGACGTCCGCCTCGACGCCGTCCGCGTCGTCGGCGCCTGTGTCGTCGGCGTCTGTGTCGTCGGCGTCCGTGTCGTCGCCCTCGAGGACCCCGAGCTCGCGGACAAGCGCCGAGGAGTGCGACACGACCATGACCTGGCTGCGTTCCGCAGCCGAGCGGATCAGCCGGGCGAGCGGTGGGAGCAGCTCAGGGTGCAGCGACGTCTCTGGCTCGTTGAGCACGAGCAGCGGCGGCGGATCCACGGTGAGCAGGGCGGCCACCAGGAGCAGGTAGCGCAGCGTCCCGTCGGACAGCTCGGCGCTCGACAGCGGCCGCAGCATGCCCGGCTGGTGCAGGGCGAGGTCGAACCGACCGTCGGTGACCGTGACATCGAGGATCGCCCCGTCGAAGGCATCGGCGACAGCGGTGTCGAGGCGGGTGCGGCCGTTCTCACGGATGGTCTGCAACGCGGCCGCGAGGTCACGGCCGTCGTCGGCGAGCACCGGGGTGCGAGTGCCGACCTGGGCCTGGCGAGCAGGCGCGTCGGCGTCGGCGCGGAACGAGTCGTAGAACCGCCAGCCCCGGATCATCCGCCGCACCCGCAGCAGCTCGGGTGCGCGCTCGGGGTCGGCCAGCTCGGTCAGCATGCTCTCCCACGGGCGCAGCGACCGGGTGAGCTCGACCCAGCCACGGCTCCGGCTCCCCCGCGCCGTCGCCGCGCCGCCGGCCGACGCTCGTGCGCGCCCCGACGGAGGGTCCGCCGGGTCTGACTCCCACTCGTCGTCGGAGCCCCAGTCGGACCCCCAGCCGTCGTCCGAGCCCGGCGTGGCACGAGTCTGGACCACGCCCCAACGGCGGCGCACCAGCACCGAGCCGGGGCGCATGACCGGGCCGGCCCAGACCACCTCACGCTTGATCTCCGGGTCGCGCAGGAACGCGGAGGCGGTGGCCCCGTCCATTCCCGACGCCTGCTGCGGGAGCCCGAGGTCGATGAGATAGCCGAAGTCCTCCGAGGCGAACCCGAGCATGAGGCTGATCGGTCCCTTGCGCATCGTCCCCTGGACAGCGTGGCCGCGCCGGGCCCCGCCGAGCGTGGCCGGACCCGCCCAGAGCGCGGACTGCAGACCACCCTCGCGGGCCAGCGTGCCGATGACCTCGCCCCGGCCGCATCCGGCGAGCAGCCGCAGCGCCCGGTAGAGGCTCGACTTCCCGCTGCCGTTGGCGCCGGTGACGACGTCGAGACCGTGCAGCGGGACGACGACGTCACGGAGCGAGCGGTAGCCCGAGACGGCAACAGCGGTCAGCATGGCGAGACCGTATGCCGTGGGGCCGACACTCCGGAGTGACCTGCCAGCGCCTCGCCAGCTCGGCGATGGCAGCTCCCCGGCTCCAGCTGCGCCGTCGACTCGCGTCAGGCGTTCGGGTCGACCCCGTCGCCTCCGGCTCCACGCGACCAGGCCGGGAGCTCCTGCAGCGACCAGCGGTTGCCGTCGGGGTCCGAGAAGTAGACGAAACGCCCCCACGGCTGCTCGTCGACCTCGGACGCGTCCACCCCGCGGCCGACGAGCTCGGCGCGGACGGCGTCTGCGTCAGCGACCACCATCTGCAGGTTGTCGAGGCCGCCCGGCGTCATCTGCGTGAGCCCCTTGCCGATCGCGATCGAGCAGGCCGATCCCGGCGGCGTCAGCTGCACGAACCTGATCTCCTCGCTGACGGTGTAGTCGTGGTCGACGTCGAACCCGACCTTGTCGGCGTAGAACTCCTTGGCCCGGTCGACGTCCGTAACGGGCACCCCAACCAGCTCGAGCTTCATGTCCATGGAGCAACGCTAGAGCGTTGCGCCGACACCTGGGTCACTCGGCGACGTTGTCAGAGAAGCCGACTGCCTCGGCATCGGTGCCCGCGCGCCCCGAAGACCCTTGGGCGGCCGCGTCGTCCGACGGCTGCACGTCCCTGATCACCGCAACCCGCCGAGTCCCGTCTGCGTCGTCCCCGGCTGCTTCCCGGCCCGATCCCTGGGCCAGCGCCCGCACCAGTCGACCCGGCACCTCGGCCAGCTTCGGCAGCGCCCGCGGCACCAGCTCCAGGACCAGCATGAGCGCGAGCGCCACCGCGAGAAGGAGGGCGGCGGCATACTCCAGCCAGCCGGCCACCGGCGTCACCACGACGAGCCCCGGCTCGAGCCCGAGTCGCCGGTCGTCGATGGCCAGGCGCGCCGCCACGGACGCGCCGACGGCCGCCGCGGCCAGGGCGACTCCGGCCGCGCCGAGCATCCCACCGCGGCGGTCCGGAAGCAGGAGCCAGGCGGCGACCCCGGCGGCGCCGAGCAGCAGCACGACGACCAGGAAGACGAGCGTCAGGGTCGGCGTCGGCCCGGAGTACGCGTCGAACTGGACACCATCGGCGGAGTAGACGGCCTCGCGCCCCCACGACCAGATGCGGTGCTCGAAGCCCTGCGTGACGCCAGCGACCTCCGGTGTGCGCACCGCCTCGATCCTCGTCGGCCAGATCGTCGTCGACGCGGCGCAGAGGATCCCGAGCGCGCCGATCCCACCGGTGACCAACCTCCCCCGAGAGGACGTCCACCGCAGCCCGCGACCTGCCTGCCCGCGGGTCCTGCCGGGCGTGCGGTCGCTCATCGCGGTGGCCGGAACCGGTCCGGGTCGGAGGACGGGTCGTCGCTGAAGCCGACGCCCTCGGTGGCGTGCCAGCCGGGCTGGTCGTACGTCGGACGCGCGTCACGGATCGTCGCGACGCCGACCCGGGGCGGCGGCCCCTCCGGCTCCTGCTCGTCGACCTTCGCGCGCTCGGCGGAGCGGCGCGCGAGTCTGACCACCCATGCCCACGCCGCCCGCGCCCACCCGGCCCGGGCCCATGCCGCCCTGGCCAGCGCGACGAGCGGGCGCCACGCGATCGCTCCCACGGCCACGGCGAGCAGGGCCACGGCCGCGACCTGCAGCTGCCCGCCGAGATACACCTCGAAGTGGAAGTCGCCGTTGCCGTAGAAGGATGCGGACGCCTCACCGAGGCGGCGCACGAAGTCGGAGATCACCTGGGAGGCAACCCAGGCGACGCCGACGGCACCGAGGATCCGTCCGTCCGAACCGCGCCGGACGGCATACAGCACGCACGCGACGACCCCGATCACCAGGGACGCGATGAAGAAGACGAGGGCGGCGTCGTTGCGGTAGTCGAACTGCGGGTCCACGCCCGGGGTCGTGTCGGCGATCCGCCCCCAGCTCCAGAACGACTGCTGGAACTGCGGAAAGTTCGAGCCGGGGTTCCCCCCGGGAACGCTGACGCTGTAGGTCGGCAGGAAGATCAGCGGCACGGCGAGCGCGATGCCGAGCAGACCGGCGACCGTGCCGACCAGCCGCCCCCGAAGGACCGGAACACGGCTGCGCAGCTCGCGCCAGGGTGACACGACCGGCTGAGCCAGCGGGCTCGGGTGGACGGTCATCCTCGGGTCTCCTCGTCGCCGGGGTCGCCGAAGGCGACCGGTTTTGCAGTCAGATGCTCGCCCGCCGGGCGCAGGCTGACCGTCACGTGAGAGCCGTCCCCGGAGCCAGGTCCATCCGTGACACCACCCTCCTCAGAGGTCGTATGCCGCCGTCCCCACGAGAGCGCCCCGTCCCACGGCGCGCCGCCGATCGGGTCCCCTCGGAGCAGCGTGTACGCCATAGCTGCCAAGGCAACCAGAAGCACGACCGCAGCGGCCGTCTCGAGCACGCCCGCCCTCGGCGTGTCAGTGAGAATCGTCAGCCCGGAGCCGGAGTAGACGTCCTCGCGCACGTCGCGTCCGGCGCGGTCTGCCGTGGTCGTGAGCAGCCGACCCGCGAGCAGCGCGACTCCGACGGGCCCCGCGAGCAGTGCCCAAGCGGGACCGCGCACCCAGACCACGATGCCCGCGAGGGCGATGAGGAGCAGCACGACGAAGACGGCAAGGCCCAGCGGGTTCCAGAGGTCCTCGAGCTCGACGCCACCGGCCGCGACGAGCCGCGACCGCCCCCAGCTCCATCCCCACAGCTCGGACAAGAGCGCCCCCCGCTCGCGGTCGGAGTTCGTCAGGTGCCACGTCGGAGCGAAGACCGACGGCACGGCCAGCAGCACGCCGAGCAGTGCGACCGATGCACCGACCACCCTCTGACGTTCCAGCCCCATCGGTGACCTCCTGACGCCGCTGGCGGCATCCGGCGTGCCGTGCGCGGCTCAGACCATTGTCACGCCATCGTCAGCGAGCGCCGAAGCTCCGGGCAACCTCGAGCAGCCGGGAGTTCGCCTCGACCTCGCCGATCGTCACGCGGACCCCGTCGTCGCCGTACTGCCGGACCATGAGCCCCGCCTCCTCACAGGCCCGCGCGAAGGCGGTGGAGTCCGTGCCGAGGGGGAACCAGACGAAGTTCGCATCGGAGCGGGGCAGCTTCCAGCCCTGGTCCGCCAGTGCCTGCGCGACCCGGTCGCGCTCTGCGACAAGGGAGTCCACGCGCTCCTTGAGCTCGTCGAAGGCGTCGAGGGAGGCGATCGCGGCGATCTGGGCCAGCGAGTTGACGCCGAACGGCGTCGCCGTCTTGCGGATCGCGGCGGCGACGTCAGGGTGCGCGACGGCATACCCGACGCGCAGGCCGGCGAGGCCGTACGCCTTGGAGAAGGTGCGCAGCACCACGACGTTCGGGCGGTCCCGCCACACCTCGAGGCCGCGGACCGCCTCGGGGTCGCGGACGAACTCGACGTAGGCCTCGTCGACGACGACGATGACATCGCTCGGCACGCGGTCGAGGAACACCTCCAGCTCGTCCTGGTGGACGCAGGGGCCGGTCGGGTTGTTCGGGGTGCAGACGAGCACGACACGGGTCCGGTCGTTGACCGCCGCGGCCATCGCGTCGAGCCGGTGCCGCGCCTGCTCGTCGAGCCCGACCATGACCGGGTTGGCCCCGGCCAGCTGCGTGACGATGGGGTACGCCTCGAACGACCGCCACGCGAAGACCACCTCGTCGCCCGCGTCGCAGGCGGCGTTGACGATCTGCGCCAGCACCGCGACCGACCCGGTCCCGGTCGCGAGGCACTCCGCGGGGACCTCGAGCGCCTTGGCCAGCCGTTCGGTCAGGGCCGTGACCGCCATGTCGGGGTAGCGGTTGACCGTGGTGGCGCCCTCGCTGATCGCGGCCAGCACCGAGGGCAGCGGGCCATATGGGTTCTCGTTGGAGGAGAGCTTGTATGCCGTCACGCCCGCGGGTGCCGACGCCGGCTTGCCGGGCTTGTAGTCGGGCATCCGTGAGAGCACCTCGCGCAGGCGGACCGCGCCCGTCGCGCTGGGGGTCGCCCCGGGCGTCGTGCCGACGGTGATACTCGCCGACGGGACGGGTGCTGCAGCTTCCTCGCTCATGGCGCCACTCTAGTTGGGCCCCAGCGGGAGCTGACCGGCCTCTGGACGTGGGCCTTACGGCATACCTGCGGTGTGGTTAGGCTCACATCGTCGCGTCAGTGCCGCCTCGACACCCTCAACGAAGCCACCTCTTCCCGAAAGACCAACCATGCGCATCGGCATCCTCACCGGGGGCGGGGACTGTCCCGGCCTCAACGCCGTCATCCGGGGCGCCACCCGCGCCGCCGAGGTCACCTACGACAGCACCGTCATCGGCTTCCGCAACGCGTGGCGCGGCGTGATGGACAACGACTACGAGATCCTCGACGTCGACCGCTGCCGCGGCATCCTGCCACTCGGTGGCACCATCCTCGGCACGAGCCGCGACCAGCCGTTCGCCCACGAGGACGGGCTCAAGCGGGTGCGCAAGGCGTACGACCGACACGGTCTCGACGCGATCATCGGGATCGGCGGAGAAGGCTCGATGGGCGTCGTCAACCGCCTGCACGAGAACGGCTTCCCGGTCATCGGGGTCCCGAAGACGATCGACAACGACATCTCCCTCACCGAGATGACGTTCGGCTTCCAGACGGCCGTGCAGATCTGCACCGATGCGATCGACCGGCTGCACACGACGGCGGAGTCGCACCACCGCGTCCTCGTCGTGGAGGTCATGGGCCGCCACGTCGGGCACATCGCTGCGTGGTCGGGCATCGCCGGTGGCGCCGCGATCATCCTCGTCCCCGAGGAGCCGTTCAACATCGACGATGTCTGCGAGCGGATCGTGCACCGGCACAAGAAGGGCCGGTTCGCCACGATCATCGTGGTCGCCGAGGGTGCGCTCCCGGCACCCGGCACGATCGAGCTGCCGACACCCGAGGTCGACAAGTACGGCCACCAGATCCTCGGCGGGATCGGCTCGATCCTCGCCCGCGAGATCCAGGGCCGCACCGGCATCGAGAGCCGGATGACGGCGCTCGGCCACATCCAGCGCGGCGGCTCCCCGGTCGCCTTCGACCGGGTGCTCGGCACGCGGTTCGGGGTCGCCGCGGTCGAGGCGGCGCTCGACGGAGCGTGGGGCCAGATGGTCGCCCTGCAGCGCGGCCAGATCGAACGGGTGCCGGTCGCCGAGGCGATCGGCCAGCTCAAGGTCGTCGACCCGGATCTGTTGCGGCTCAACAAGATGTTCCAACCGCGGATCCCCGGAGACGAACATCCAGGCTTGCCCCAGGATGGTGTGCTCCCCGTGGAACACTGACGCCCATGCTCCTCAACTTCGCCATCCAGACGGTCATCAACGCCGTCGCCATCTGGGTCGCCGCGTGGGCCATCCCAGGTATCACCCTCGGTGATGGCAGCAGCACGGGCGACACGATCAAGACGCTCATCATCGTGGCGCTGATCTTCGGCCTCGTGAACGCCATCATCAAGCCGATCATCAAGCTGCTGTCGCTGCCGCTGATCATCCTGACCCTCGGGCTGTTCGTCTTCATCGTCAACGCGCTGATGCTCGAGCTGACCTCGTGGCTGGCCTCGATCTGGGACCTCAGCTTCCACGTCGACCACTTCTTCTGGGATGCGATCCTCGGCGCGCTGATCATCACGTTCGTCGAGCTGCTGCTCAGCTTCGTCAAGCGGGACTGATCGCCGGCCTCGTCCGTATGCCGTGAGCCCGCCTCCCACGTGGAGGCGGGCTCTCGTCGTCCTCCCCCTCGCAGTCGAGTGAGCGCCCCGTCCCACCCGTCACACCACCAGTCGAGTGAGCGCCCCGTCCCATCCGTCACGCCGACGCCAACGTGTCGGGGTGTCGGCTGGGGGCTGTCGGCGTGGGGTCCTACGGTCGAGGCATGCGGTTGCTCCACACCTCCGACTGGCATCTCGGGCGCACGCTCCACGGCGTGAGCCTGCACGAGGCCCAGACCACGGTGCTGGAGCGGGTCTGCGAGCTCGTCGAGAGCCCGCCCGACGGCATACCCGTCGATGCCGTGGTCGTCGCCGGCGACGTCTACGACCGGGGCGTCCCGCCCGTCGAGTCGGTGCAGCTCTTCGAGTGGACGCTCAGCCGGCTGTCGGCCGTGACGACCGTCGTGGTCACCTCGGGCAACCACGACTCGGCCATCCGGCTCGGCTACGGCTCGGGCCTGTTCCGCGATCGCATCCGGATGATCACCGACCTCGGCCAGCTCGACCTGCCGGTGCTGCTCGACGGGAGCGACGGCGTGGCGGTCGCGATCTACGGCATCCCGTACCTCGACCCCGACCACGCGAGGGTCGCGCTGGCGGGCTCCGGCGAGCCGCTGCCGCGGTCGCACCAGGCGGTCGTCGGGGCCGCGTGCGACCGGATCCGCGCCGATCTTGCCGAGCGGCCCGGAGTCCGTAGCGTGGTCGTGGCTCACGCGTTCGTGGCCGGCGCCGAGCCGAGCGACTCGGAGCGCTCGATCATGGTCGGCGGGGTCGACCGGGTGGCCGGCACCGTCTTCGCCGGCATCGACTATGTCGCCCTCGGGCACCTGCATGGGCCGCAGGCGCCCGAGTCCGCCCCGGGCTCCATCGTGCGCTACTCCGGCTCGCCGCTGCGGTACTCGTTCTCCGAGCAGGACCACCACAAGGCGGTCCTGCTCGTCGACCTGCCCGCGGGAGGTCCGGCCGTCGTCACCCCCGTCACGATCGAGCAGCCGCGGGCGATGGCCACGCTGCGAGGGCGCCTGGACGACCTCCTCGACTCGCGCGAGCTCGTGTCGGCAGAGGACAGCTGGGTGCGGGTGACGGTGACCGACCGCGTGCGCCCCGACTCGCTGATGGATCGCCTCAAGTCGCGTTTTCCCCATGTCCTCCAGGTCTTCCACGAGCCGGAGGGTGCGATCGACCGCGGTCGTCGGAGCACGACGGTGGTCAGCGAGCGCGACCCGCGCGAGCTGGGCTCCGACTTCATCTCGTACGTCACCAAGGCCGACGCCAGCCCCGGCGAGGTCGACGTGTTCGTGGCCGGCTACGAGGCGGCCATCCGGGCGCAGCAGCTCGCCGAGGCCCAAGAGGTCGCCTGACCATGCAGCTGCACCACCTGGAGATGACGGCGATCGGGCCGTATGCCGGCACCGAGCGAATCGACTTCGCCGCGGTCGGTCGTGCCGGCCTGTTCCTGCTCGAAGGCCCCACGGGGTCGGGCAAGTCGACAATCATCGACGCCATCACCTTCGCGCTCTACGGCAAGGTCGCCCAGGCCTCTGCCGATGTCGAGCGCATCCACTCGCACCATGCCGACCCGCGCACGGTGCCGGTCGTCACGCTCGTCTTCGAGACCCAGTCGGGGATCTACCGCGTCCAGCGCACGCCGCGGTTCGAGCGGCCCAAGTCGCGCGGCGCCGGGACGACCGTGCAACAGCCGACGATCAAGCTGTGGCGCGTCCAGACGCCTGACGACCTCGCCGGCGGCGAGCTGCTCTCGACCAACCTCGGCGACTGCGACGACGAGATCACCAGGGCCGTGGGTCTGACCCGCGACCAGTTCGTGCAGACGGTGATCCTGCCGCAGGGCGAGTTCGCGACGTTCCTGCGGGCTCGGTCGGAGGACAAGGGAAAGCTGCTCGAGAAGGTCTTCGGCACCGGGTTCTTCCGCCGCGTCCAGGACCACGTCGTCGAGGCGGGCCGGACTGCCCAGGGCAGGCGCCAGGGAGCGGTGGCCCAGATCCGCGACACGATCCATGCGTTCGCCGTCTCCGCAGGCATCGAACCTGAGCGTCGTGACGCACTCGTCGTCTGTGCACAGTCGGCGGCCGACAGCACCGCGGAGGTGCTGCGGGCCGAGCTCGCCGAGGTCGTCGACGAGCTCGTGACGCGGGAGCGTCACGCGGCCAAGGCGAGCCGCGAGGCCATCGAGGCGCACAAGCAGATGGCCGAGATGGTCGGCGACGCGCGCCTTCGGCGGGAGCGCCGGGAGCGACTGCTCGCTCTCCAGCGCGAGGACGAGAGCCTGGGCGCCCGAGCCGTCGAGTTCGACGAGCTGCGACGCCAGGTCGGCCGGGCCAGACAGGCGCGCCCGGTCGCCGGCGCCATGCGGACCCTCGCCTCCTCCGAGTCCGCGCTGAGAAGGGCCGAGACGGCGGTCACCGGTGCGCGGCCGAAGGTCGACCCAACCCGCCGAGACCTCGGCGTGCGCGAGCTGCGGGTCGCAGCCGCGTCCCTGCGTGAGGTCATCGGCTCGCTGGCCGGCGTCGCGCTCGTCGAGCAGGGGCTCGGCCCGCACCGCGAGCGGCTCCTCGAGCTGCAGGCCCGCGCAGCCGGCTTGCGCCGCGCACTCGACTCGGTCAGCACCGACCTGGCGGCGCTGCCGGAGTCCCTCGCTGCCGAGGAGCAGGCCCTGACCCAGGCCCGCCACCTGCACTCGCTGCTCGACACCCGCAAGGCCGGCGCGGTGCGGGCCAAGGAGCAGCTCGACGCTGCGACGATGCTCGCGGAGGCCATCGCCGCGGCGCACCGGGAGGAGGAGCACGCCCGGGCCACACTGGCGATGCTCAAGTCCGGCGAGGCCCGGCTCGCGCAGCTGCGCCAGGCACGCATCGACGGCATCGCGGGCGAGCTCGGGCTCATGCTCGAGTCCGGCCAGCCCTGCCCCGTATGCGGCTCGGTCGAGCACCCCCGGCCAGCACGCCCGAGTGCCGGGTCGGTCACGCCCGAGCAGGTCATGTCGGCCGAGCAGGAGGTCGAGTCGCTGCGAGCGGACGCCGACGCCGCGACGGATGCGCTCGCCGCGCGGCGCGCCTCGGTGCGCGAGCACGGCGCCGCAGCAGGTGGGCTCGACGTCTCCGCCGCTCGCGCGGCGGCCGAGCGCGCGGCCGCTGAGCTCGCGGCGTCACTCGCCGCGGGGCGTGAGGTCACAGAGCGCGGTGAGCGACTTGAGCTCCTGCGCACCCGGCAGACCGAGCTCGGCGCGCAGGCGACGAGCCTGTCGGCCGAGATCGCCCGAGTGGAGCAGGTCACGACCGACCTGTCGGCTCGGATCGAGTCCGAGTCACGCGACGTCGACGCCGCGCGCGACGGACACGCGACGGTCTCGAGCCGCAGGGATGCCCTGACCCGTGAGGTCGCCCACGTCGACGCGCTCGTCGACGCCATCTCGACCCGCGACGCGGCGCAGGCGAGCGTCGCCGAGGACGAGGCCGCCCGCGACGCCGACCTGGCGGCGGCCGGCTTCCAGGACGTGGCGGAGTGGTTCGATGCCGACCGGCCGATGGACTGGATCACGGCCACGGCGAAGGAGATCGCGGACTTCGAGATGGCGTGCACCCGGGTCAAGGCCGGGCTCTCGGGCCCGGAGCTGGCAGACGTCCAGCTCGATGCCCTCTTCGACGACATCGAGCCGCTGATCGCCCTGGAGAAGGCTGCGAAGAAGGACATGGAGTCGGCCGCCCACGAGCACGGAAGCCTGCGCACGCAGGTGGCACGCACGAAGCAGCGCGTCACCGAGATCACCACCGCGATGGAGCGCAACGCCGACGTCATCACCGAGACCGCCGATGCGGTACGGGTCGGCCAGCTGGTGGCCGGCAGCGGGGACAACCAGCTCAACCTCGACCTGGCCAAGTACGTCCTCATCCGCCGGTTCGCCGAGGTGCTCGGCGCCGCCAACACCGAGCTCGCGCGGTTCTCCGGAGGCCGGTACTCCCTCGAGCACACCGACGCCAAGAGGGGCAACGCCAAGTCGGGGCTCGGGGTCCGCGTCCACGACATGCACACCAACCAGGTCCGCGAGGTCGGCACGCTGTCCGGTGGCGAGACCTTCTATGTGTCGCTGTCCCTCGCACTCGCCCTTGCGGAGGTCGTGCGTGCCGAGTCCGGCGGCGTCGACCTGGGCACCCTGTTCGTCGACGAGGGGTTCGGCACGCTCGACCCCGACGTGCTCGACGACGTCATGCACACGCTCGAAGGCCTGCGCGACGGCGGGCGGACCGTCGGCATCGTCAGCCACGTCTCCGAGCTGAAGTCCCGCGTCGCCGACCGGATCGAGGTCGTCGTCAAGCCGGACCGCACCTCGACGTTGCGCATCACCGCCTGACCCACCGTCCCGCTGCCGTCCGTTCTCCCAGCCCTCGCGGCGCCCGCCTCCCCTTTCCCGTCGAGTGGCCGCTCCGTCCCACACCTCAACGTCCGGTGAGCGTCCCCCAACTCGAGTGGCCGCTCCGTCCCACACCCAACGTCCGGTGAGCGTCCCCCCAACTCGAGTGAGCGCCCCGCCCTTAGTCACATCGCCGGTCATGTCGCATCGCGTGCTGCCATCACGACCGCTCTGGCTACATGACCGGCGCCCTGACCGACGACAGGCTAACGTGGGGCTGAAGGGACCGGGTGGCCACTCGATGTGGTTCGACGGGTGGGACCGGGTGGCCACTCGATGTGGTTCGACGGGTGGGACCGGGCGGCCACTCAACGTGGTTCGACGGGTGGGACCGGGCGCCACTCGATGTGGTTCGACGGGTGGGACCGGGCGGCCACTCGACGTGGAGGCGGCGCGTAGGCCCGCGGGGCCGGGCTAGCCGGACAAGGCCCAGGCCTGCACCTGGCCCGCCGTCACCGACACGCCTGGTGCCGACGACGATGCCGCGAGGTCGAGCGCCTGCTTGCCCGCCGGCTCGCCGTTGCACAGGAGTCCGAAGGGCACCCACACCGAGGCCCGACTCGCGACTGTCACCACGACCGGCGGGCCCTCCGGGTCCGGACCCATCTGCGGCTGGAGCGTGACGGTCGCCGGCTTGGCCCCTCCATTGGTCACCAGGACCGACCCGCCCATCCAGAGGTCGGCGACGACATCGGTCACCACAGAGGCACCGAGGACCGTGGTCTGCTTGGTGGTCAGGGCGACCGGACTCTCGACCGTTGCGTCGCCGTGCGGCACGGCGCCCGTGGTGGGGAGACCCAGGACGGCGAGCAGGCCCGAGGACAGCGCAACGCCTGCGACGGAGGAGCGCACATTCAGTCCGAAGTGGTGAGTGCCCGACGCAAAACCGTTGCGCAGCAAAGCGATCGGTAGATACATGGGCCGATCGGGGCCGACGATTGCGGAGATGGACGACATCGTCGCGTCGTCGACGAGGTAGTCCACGGTCACGGTGCCGCTCTTCTTGCCACGGTTGACGAACGACACCCAGCCCTGGGTCAGCGCATCCATGGTGCCGAGCGGGTCCTGCGACGAGAGCTCCAGCTTCGAGTCGAGCACCAGCGTCGCCTTCGTCCCGAGCGATACCTCGCCCGCGGTGATCGCGGATGCGTTCGGCAGGGCCGGGTCGCCCTCTGACGCCGGCACCGCCAGCGCTGTCAAGGCGCCAGCCGCGACCGTCACCGCCATGTTCGCCGTCGCCTCGACACCGACCGTGACGTCGCCGCCAGCTGGATGGTCAGGTCCGACGATCCCGACGGGCAGGACCGCCGAGACGCCGGGGTCCACCACCGCAACGAGGTCCGGGCCCACGATGTCCGCAGGCACGTCCGGTCCGACGATCTCGACACCGTGCACCTTCACGGTGGCGATCTTCTTGCCGGGGTTGGTGACCGTCACCCAGCCCGTGGCGCTGGCCCTTGAGGCCGCTCCCGTCGACACTGTCACCGAGCCCACGATGGTCGGCGACCCAGCCTTCAGCGTCTGCTTGATGAGTGTGACGCCCGAATGTGGCTGGGCCAGTGGCGGATCCGCCGCCGCCGCCGACTGCGGCAAGAGCGCGCCCGCCATCGTCGTAACAGCGGCCGCCACGATGACGCCGTGCTTTACCTGGCTCCGACGCGCCCGCGGCGCCGACTGCGGCCCAACCGGAACTGTCCGACCGACCATGTCCTGACTCCCGATTTCGAGATCCCCCGAGTGATGTGTGAGCAGATCGTGGCGTCTGGGACCGGTCGCCGTCCGCGGAATCGACAATCCGAGCCGCCCCGACGCGGCGGTGCGCCCACGCGACCGGTCGGCGCGGCATACCCACTCGGGGTGAAGCCCCGGCTCTACGATCCGAGCATGAGCGTCGTCGCGAGCGTCTTCGTCGGACTGGCCGCCGTGCTGCACGGCTACATCTTCTGGATGGAGAGCATCGCCTGGACCCGGCCGCAGGTGTGGAAGCGGTTCGGCGTCGCCGACCAGGCGCAGGCCGACACGACCCGGCCGATGGCGTACAACCAGGGCTTCTACAACCTGTTCCTCGGACTCGGCGCCGCGCTGGGGATCGTGCTCTGGTGGTCCGGCAGCCACGACGCCGGCAAGACGCTGATGCTGTTCTGCACGGCCTCGATGGTCCTCGCGGCGACGGTTCTCGTCACGACAGGCAAGGGCTACCTGCGGGCTGCGCTCGCGCAGGGCACCCTTCCCCTCATCGGTTTCCTGCTCACCCTGTTCGTCTGAGACGAAGCCGCGCGAGCGGGCCAGAGCCACACGTCAGTCGAGGGCGGTCAGGCTCCTTCGGGGGTGGGGTTGGCGCGGACGCGGCCGGCGCCGATCGCGAGGATGACCACCCCGACGACAGCCGACGACAGCGCGAGCGTCCCATAGCCGTAGACGCCGACGATCACGCCCGCGGCGACACCGCCGACCGCGCCGGCGAGCCCCATGAAGACGTCCGACAGGCCCTGCGCGGCCGGACGCTCGTCCGTCGTCACCGCCCCGGTGAGCAGGGTCGAACCGGACACCAGCGTGCACGACCAGCCCACCCCGAGCAGGAACAGCGCCACGAGGAGCAGGCCCGACCAGCCCTCCATCGTCTGCGACGCGAGCAGCGCAGCCACCGTGAGGATGACGCCACCGGTCATGGCCACCGGCCGGCCACCCCAGCGGTCGACGGCCAACCCGACGAGTGGCGACAGTGCGTACATGCCGAGGATGTGCATCGAGATGACGAAGCCGATGACCTCGAGCTCGGCCTGCCCGTGCTTCATGTGGATCGGCGTCATCACCATGACGCTGACCATGACGAGGTGCCCGAGCCCCATGACGAGCACGGCCTGCAGGGCGAGCCGGTTGGCCCGGACCACAGCGAACCCGCGCCGCATCGAACCGTCGTGGTTCGGAGCATCGGCGACAGTCCCAGACGCCGGGTCCGCCACGTCGAGCGGGTGCGCGTCGCGTGATGCTGTCTCCACCGGGCCGGTATGCCGCTCGGGCGAGCCGTCCGCTCGCGCCTGACGCTCCGCGCGTGCCGCCGCGTCGAAGGACCGGGCCGTCAGTAGCGGGTCGGGACGCAGCAGCCGGTCGATGACGAGGAACGCCAGGGCGAAGCCGGCGAGCGCGAACACGAAGGAGCCGACCAGGTCGGGCAGCCCGATGGCTCGCGCGAGGTCACGTCCGGGTCCGACGAGGTTCGGGCCCGCGACGGAGCCGATCGTGGTGGCCCACACGACGATCGACAGGTCGCGTCCCCGTCTGGCGGGCGCGGCGAGGTCGGCTGCGGCATACCTCGTCTGGTTGTTGGTGGTGGTCCCGCCTCCGAAGAGGAACATGCCGAGGACGAGGAGCGGGAACGAGTTGGCGACGCCGGCCGTGATGACGAGGGCGGCGCCGATGAAGGCGACGACGAGGCCGAAGCGAAGGCCCCACCGGCGGCCTCGCGATGCCGTGAGCCGCGCGACCGGGATCGTGATGAGCGCCGTGCCGAGCACCTGCGCCGTCGTGCCGACGCCGGCCAGCGCCTCCGTGCCGCTCAGCTGCTCGGCGAGGAGTGCACCGACCGCGATGCCGCTCGCCATGCCGACGCCGCCGAGCACCTGCGAGGCGAAGAGTGTGCGGACCACCTTGTGCTGCAAGGCAGTCCGGTCGACGGGCTGGGTCTTGACGGTCATGGGCCTTCCGGTGTGACGGGGCGCTCACTCGACGGTGGGGGGCGCGCCGAACGAGGTGCTAGATCTGAGACGGGTGGGGCTGGGCGCCCACTCGACGGGAGACAGAATACCCCGGGGGGTTCCGAGGGGGCTCCTCCCGGGACACCTCAGACGTGGCGGCGCGACGTGATGACGCGGAAGCGGTTGGCCACGAACGCCGCGTCGGTGTAGGCGGCGTTCGCGGCCGGGTTGGCTCCCGTGCCGTGGTAGTCGGAGAACGCGGCCGTCTGGTTGACGAAGACCTGGCCGGTGAGGTTCTCCGACAGCGCCACGCCGCCCTCGGCGGCCGCCTCACGCGCCTCGTCGAGGACCTTCTCGTCGGTCGAGTAGACCGATGCGGTCATCGCACCGTGCTCGTGCACGGTGTCGGCGAACTGCGCGAGCGCCTGCTCTGTCGAGCCGGCCTTGATGAGGTACCCGACCGGCCCGAAGCACTCACGGGTGTAGACGTCCTCGCGCGCCACGTCGACGGCGACCAGGCCGGGCGCGCGGACGACCGCGTCGGCCCACGTGGGGTGGGTGACACGCCTGGAGTCGAGCACGACCTGTCCGCCGGCGTCCGCGGCGATCGAGGCGAGCGAGTCGGCGTTGCTGCGCACCTGGTCGTTGACGGTCGCGCCGAGCAGCTCGACCGCCTTCGCGTCGTCGCCGGTGAGCCGCCCGATGGCTCCGGCGAGCTTGTCGCCGAAGTCGTCGAAGCCGAGGTGGCCCTCGTCGGTGTCGATGCCGTCGGCCGGGACGTAGATGTTCTGCGGGGCCGTGCACATCTGGCCCGAGTAGAGGGTGAGGCTGAAGGCGAGGTTGCCCAGCATCCCCTTGAGGTTGTCGGTCGAGTCGACGACGACGGTGTTGAGCCCCGCCTTCTCGGTGTAGACGAGCTTGCCGAGAGCGGCACCCCGCTCCTCGAGCCAGGAGCCGAACGCCGGCCCGCCGGTGTAGTCGATGATCGCGACCTCGTCGCGCTCGGCGAGCGTCTTCGCGAGCCCCTGCCCGTCGGACTCGGCGGCCAGCTGCACGAGCGCGGGGTCGAACCCGGCCTCCTCGAGGACGGTGCGAGCGGCCTCGACCGAGATCGCGAGAGGCAGGACCGCGCGCGGGTGCGGCTTGACGACCACGGCGTTGCCCGTGACGAGCGAGGCGAAGATGCCCGGGTACGCGTTCCAGGTCGGGAAGGTGTTGCAGCCGATGACCAGGGCCACGCCGCGCGGGACGATGCGGTAGTCCTTCTGCATCCGCGTCGGCGCCGGGTTGCCCTCGCGGTCCCGGCCGGGCTTCTCCCACACGACCGACTCCGGCACGCGCTCCTGCTCCACCAGCCCGGCTGCGACCGCCTCGATCGCGCGGTCCTGCGCGTGCGGACCGCCGGCCTGGAACGACATGACGAACGGCTGCCCGGACGTGTGCATGACCGCGTTGGCCAGCTCGAAGCTGCGCTTGTTGATGCGGTCGACGATCTCGACGCAGACCGCAGCGCGCACCTGCGGGCCGACGTCGCGCCACCGCGCCATCGCGGAGCGCGCAGCCGCCAGACCCCGGTCGAGGTCGAGCGCCGCGTACGTCACCCCCAGACGCGGGCCGTAGGGGGAGACCTCGCTGCCGACGAAGGTGCCGTCCGTCGGCTCGTCCGCCAGGGCGGCATACGGTCTGTCGAGGTGCGCCTCGTAGGCCGCGAGGCCCTCGGCAGCCGCGGCCTCGCCATAGACGCGCGGGCTCGGCGACTCGGGGTAGCGCGAGTAGAAGGATCGGCTCACGAGGGCCTGACGGATCTCGTCGAGGACCCCGGAGTGCCGGTCGAGCAGCGGGTGGGCGGGCGTCGTTGCCGGTGCAGTCACGTGTCGATGCTAGCCCCGCCGGGAGGCGGCCTCCGCACGCCGAGCGCCCGCTCCGCAGCGCCCGGTATGCCGTCTCGGACCGCCGGCGAGCCCGCCGGGCAATCACTTGGCTCGCTGGGCTCGCGCACCTGGCCGCGGCGACCGGGCAGGATGGCAGCCATGGAGACGCAGACCAGTGCCGAGCCCGTCGCGCGGCCACAGGACGCGTCGTCCTTCGGGCCGGTCGGTGTGGTGGGAGCCGGCGCGATGGGCGCTGGGATCGCGCAGGTCGCGGCGGCGGCGGGACACGCCGTGGCCCTCGTCGACGCGATGCCCGGCGCGGCCGCCTCGGCCCTGGACAAGATCGGCGCCGGCTTGACCCGGCTGGTCGACAAGGGCCGAATGAGCAGCGACGAGGCAGCCGGCCTGCTCGCGCGGATCACCCCCGTCGAGGGCATCGGTGACCTGCCCGAGTGCGGGCTGGTGATCGAGGCGGTGCCCGAGGACCTCGACCTCAAGCGCTCGATCTTCGTCGAGCTCGCCGAGAAGCAGCCCGCGACGACCGTCCTCGCGACCAACACGTCGAGCATCGACATCGACGAGATCGCGCGAGACGTGACCGACCCGGAGCGGGTGCTCGGGCTGCACTTCTTCAACCCGCCCCCGGTGATGCGGCTGGTCGAGGTGATCCATGGCCCGCGCACGGCCCGCGCGTTCGTCGAGCACGCCACGACCCTCATGTCCGCGTGGGGCAAGACGCCGGTGCGCTGCGCCTCCACTCCCGGATTCATCGTCAACCGCGTGGCGCGGCCGTTCTACGGGGAGGCCCAGCGGGTCGTCGAGGCCGGCATCGCCGACGCAGTCACCGTCGACTGGATCCTGCGCGAGCGCGGCGGATTCCCCATGGGCCCACTGGAGCTCACCGACTTCATCGGCCAGGACGTCAACCTCGCGGTCGGAACGTCGGTCTGGGAGCAGACCGGGCGCGACGAGCGCTACACCCCGACGGACTTCCAGCGTGGCCTCGTCGAGGCCGGCCGCCTCGGGCGCAAGTCGGGCCGGGGGGTGTACACGTACGCCGCCGACGGCCGGCCCGAGACCGGTGACCCTGATCTCGCCCTGGCCGAGCGCCTCGTCGGGGGCCCGGTCGCGACCGACCCGCTCGCCCGGACGATCGCGATGCTCGTCAACGAGGCGGTCGACCTCGTACACCGAGGGGAGGCGAGCGCCGAGGACGTCGACACCGCCATGCTGCTCGGCGTGCGCTACCCCAAGGGACCGATCGCGTGGGGGCGCGAGCTCGGCTTCGACCTCGTCAGCCGGCAGATCAGCGAGCTCGACGCAGCATACGCAGGCGGGCGCTACCGGCCGAGCCCCGGGCTGACGGACGGGAGCCTCTCATGACCGACCCTGCGGATGCGGGCGACGAGGTAGCCCGGGGCGTCGCGTTCGCGCGACAGATGTGGGACGACGACGAGGCGTCCCGGCGGCTCGGCATGGACGCCCTCGTCGTCGAGCAGGACCACGCCGTGGTGCGGATGGCCATCCGCGACGACATGGTCAACGGTCACGCCATCTGCCACGGCGGCTACATCTTCACGCTTGCCGACTCGTGCTTCGCGCTCGCCTGCAACTCCCGCGGCCATCTCACCGTCGCCGCGGGCGCGGACATCTCGTTCACGGCTCCGGGAAGGCTCGGTGACGTCCTCGTCGCAGAGGCCGTCGTCCGGAGCTCCTTCGGCCGCAGCGGCATCACCGACGTCACGGTCAAGCGCGAGAGTGACGGCCAGATCATCGCCGAGTTCCGCGGGCGGAGCCGGGCGCTCAAGCGCGGGTGACCGGCCTCCGCTCGCCAAGCTGTGTTCCGTCACAAACCGGCGCGCAACGGGCGGAGTTGGGTGGAACGTGCCTAAACCCAAGACAGGCTGCGCGCGGGTCACCTAACGTTCGGGCCACGACGTCAAGAGGACGCCGCGGGGGGCGGCGGCTCGGGGGGACGCGCGTCTGCGCGCGGTTACGAGCCTCTCTTGCACACCAGATGGGGGGGAACATGAGGAGAGAACTTCGCCTGAAATCCATTGCGGCGGCCGTCGGAACGGTCGCCGTCGTCGCGCTGCTGGGGGCACCCAGCGCCAGCGCCGACAGCCATAACTGGCACCGCACCCTGTCCGACTTCCAGCTCGGGCCTTCGAACCTTGCCGTCAACCAGCAGGGGGTCTACGTCGCCGACGGGTTCCTCGGCATGCTGACGAAGGCCGGCTCGCCGGCTCCGGTCGCGGAGGCACCCGGGCTCGACGGCATCGACTTCTCGGCCGACGGCAGGTCCTACGCCTATGCCTGGAGCGTCGAGGACCACTCAGCCACCGGCCTGACGATCCGCACGAAGGGCAAGCCCGACGTGGTCGCGGACCTCGCGGCATACGAGGCGAGCCACAACCCGGACGGCGGAGTCACCTACGGGATCATCGCCAACAGCAACCCGTGTGCCGAGGCCATCCTCGGCGGGCTCGCCGGGGGGCCGGCCACGTACACCGGCATCACCGACTCCCACCCGTACTCGGTCGCCTGGACGTCCGGAGGCTGGTACGTCGCCGACGCCGGGATGAACGCCGTGCTCAAGGTCGATGCGAAGGGCAACGTCTCGACCGTCGCCGTCATGCCGCGGCAGGTCGTCACCTTCACGCAGGAGATGGCCGACGGTGTCGCGGAGGAGATGCAGCTGCCTCCGGGCACGCTCGACTGCGTCGTGGGCGTCACCTACGCCTTCGAGCCGGTGCCGACCGACGTCGAGGTCGACCAGTTCGGCGCTCTCTTCGTCTCGCTGCTACCCGGCGGTCCGGAGAGCCCGGCACTCGGCGCGCGCGGCAAGGTCTACAAGGTCAACGGCGCGACCGGCGCGATGTCTCTCGTGGCGAGCGGCCTGCTCGGTGCGACGAACGTCGCGGTCGCACCCGATGGCACGCTGTTCGTGACCGAGCTCTTCGCGAACCAGGTCAGCAAGCTCAAGAACGGCAAGCGCGCCGTGGCGGTGCACGTCGACCGGCCGGTGTCGGTCGAGGTCCACGGCGGATATCTCTACGTGGGCCAGATCCTGGACTTCGCCTCGGGGGCGCCCGGCTCGGTCCAGCGCTTCAAGATCTAGCCGACCGGACGGCATACGGGGCGACGTCTCCAGCCGTCCAGCACTTCAAATCGCGCAATGACGGCACCCCGGACAGCAGCCTGCCGGGGTGCCGTCGCATCAGTGTTAACGGTTCGGTCGCAAGTCTGTGCCGCTTGCAGGTGTGCGTGGCAGGATCGGCTGACCACATGGCGCGCCCCTGCGCCTGCGTTGGCAGAACGCCCGGAAGGACCCTCACATGCGTCGCATGTCCCTCATTGCCGCGGTCGGCGCCGTCGCCGTCGGCTTCAGCCTGTCCGCCTGCGGATCGAACTCGTTGGCGCCCACGACCCCGGCCGCCAGCACCCCTGCTGGTGGCAGCACCGGAGGCGGTGTGGACGCAGCCCTCGCGGCCAAGCTTCCGGCCAAGATCAAGTCCGCAGGAAAGATCGTCGTCGGCATCGACCCGACCTACGCACCGAACGAGATGATCGGCGCCGACGGCAAGACCGTCGAGGGCTGGGACCCGGCCCTGTTCAACGCGATCGCTGCGAAGTTCGGCGTGACCGCCGAGTACGTCCCGTCGAAGTTCGACTCGATCATCCTCGGCGTCGACAGCGGCAAGTACGACGTCGGCCTCTCTTCGTTCTCGATCACCGACGAGCGCAAGCAGAAGGTCAACATGGTCAGCTACTACACCGCCGGCACACTCTGGGTGACCCAGCCCGGCAACCCGAAGCAGATCTCCGCGGACAACGCGTGCGGCAAGAACATCGGCGTGCAGAACGGCACGACCCAGTTCGACGACATCACGGCACGCAGCAAGAAGTGCACCGACGCCGGCAAGCCCGCCATCAACATCCTCCCGCACGACGGCCAGGACGAGGTGACGGCCGACGTCGTCAGCGGCAAGGCGGACGCGATGCTCGCCGACTCGCCGATCGGGCTGTACGCGATCAAGCAGTTCTCGGGCAAGCTCGAGAAGCTGGGCGACCCCTACGACTCCGCTCCCTATGGCCTGGTCGTGCCCAAGACCGAGACCGACTTCGCACAGGCCCTCGTCGACGCCCTCAAGGCCGCCAAGGCAGATGGCAGCTATGACGCCGCTCTCAAGCAGTACGGCGTCGAGTCCGGCGGGATCACCGACTTCGCGCTGAACCCGTGAGCGCCGGGCCGGTGAGCGCCGACACCTCTGGCGTCGCCACCGGCGGCGCCGACCGGCCGGGCCTGATCAAGGCCCGGCCGGTCCCCCACCCATGGCGGTGGGTGGCACTCGTGGTCATCGTGATCCTCGTCGCGATGATGATCAGCTCGTTCGTGACCAACGAGCGGTGGAACTTCCCCGTCGCCGTGCAGATCATGAACCAGACGCCGGTGCTCGAAGGCCTCATCAAGGGCACCATCGTCGGAACGGTCGGCGCGATGGTCATCGGCATCAGCGGCGGGATCATCGTCGGCGTGATGCGGCTGTCGACCAACCCGATCCTGCGCGCCGTGTCCTTCGTCTACACGTGGTTCTTCCGCGCGATCCCGCGCTACGTCCTCCTCAGCATGATCGGCGTCGGCATCCCGTTCCTCTACAACCACCTGGACTTCGGGATCCCGTTCGGCCAGCAGTTCGGCCAGTGGCTCGGTCTCTCGACCGACTTCACCTTCTTCAGCCTCAACCTCAACCAGTTCTCCAGCACGCTCATCGCGGGGATCATCGGCCTCGGCCTGTCCGAGGCCGCCTACATGGCCGAGATCGCCCGGGCCGGCATCATCTCCGTCGACAAGGGCCAGACCGAGGCCGCCCAGGCGCTCGGCATGAGCCGCGGCAAGACGATGCGCCGGATCGTGCTGCCCCAGGCCATGCGGGTCATCGTGCCGCCGACCGGCAACGAGACGATCGCGATGGTCAAGGACACCTCGCTGCTGACCGCCATCCCGGTCATCACCGAGCTCTTCTACCAGGTGCACCTCATCGGCACCCGGACCCTCGAGATCATGGCGGGCTACGTCGCAGCGACGGCCTGGTACCTCATCGTCTGCTCGGTGCTCATGGTCGGGCAGTACTACCTTGAGCGCTACTTCGGTCGCGGCTTCGGCGAGTCGAAGCGCCAGGCCAGGCGTGCCGCGCAGAAGCGCGAGACCCGCCCGGCCGGAATGGGAGGTGCCTGATGACCGACGCGACCACGACCCCGACGACCCCGACGACCACGACGCCGGCGACCGCGACCGCGACGACGCGCGTCCGCACAACCGACGGCAGGCCACTGGTGCGGGCCCTCAATGTGATGAAGTCCTTCCACGGCAACGAGGTCCTCAAGGGCATCGACCTCGATGTCCACCGTGGTGAGGTCGTCGTGCTGCTCGGCCCGTCCGGGTCGGGCAAGACGACGTTCCTGCGCTGCATCAACCAGCTCGAGTCGATCGACGGCGGCCGCATCTGGGTCGACGACGAGCTCGTCGGCTACCGCGAGGACGAGCACGGCCACCTGCACCACCTCACCGACAAGCAGATCGCGGCCCAGCGGCGTGAGATCGGCATGGTCTTCCAGCGGTTCAACCTGTTCCCGCACAAGACCGCGCTCGACAACATCATGGAGGCGCCCTGCCAGGTCAAGGGCACGAGCAAGAAGGAGTCCCGCGAGCGGGCCATGTCTCTGCTCGCCCAGGTCGGCCTCGGCGACAAGCCCTCGGCCTACCCGGGGGCCCTGTCCGGTGGCCAGCAGCAGCGCGTCGCCATCGCGCGGGCGCTGGCGATGGACCCGAAGCTCATGCTCTTCGACGAGCCCACGTCGGCCCTCGACCCCGAGCTCGTCGGCGACGTGCTCAAGGTCATGCGTGACCTCGCCGAGAACGGCATGACGATGATCGTCGTCACCCACGAGATGGGCTTCGCCCGCGAGGTCGCCGACCACGTCGTCTTCATGGACGGCGGCGTCGTCGTCGAGCAGGGCGCGCCGAAGGACGTCATCGGCAACCCGCAGCAGGAGCGCACCCGCTCCTTCCTGCGGCGGATGCGCCAGGAGCACGAGGAGATGGAGCAGGCAGCACACGGCGAGGCCCCGGCGCCACCCGCCTGACCCGGCCGCGCCACGCGCTGCGCCCACGTCGAGTGGTCATTTCGATTCGCAGTCGTGCGATCGAAATGACCACTCGTCATTGGGTTTTGGGGCTAGACGAGGTCGGCGACTCCCTCGTCGGTGATCTCGTCAGCCTCGATGACCATCGGGTTGAGCACCCGGTGCAGGAACGACTTGGTGCGTGCCTCTTGGGGGTTGCCGATGACCTCGGCCGGGGTCCCCTGCTCGACGACGTATCCGTCGTCCATGAAGACCACCCGGTGCGCGACCTCGCGTGCGAAGGCCATCTCATGGGTGACGATCATCATCGTCATCCCTTCTGCAGCAAGGGACTTCATGACGGCCAGGACCTCCCCGACGAGCTCGGGGTCGAGCGCCGAGGTGGGCTCGTCGAAGAGCATCAGCTCCGGGTCCATCGACAGCGACCGGGCGATGGCGACGCGCTGCTGCTGCCCGCCGGAAAGGTGGGCGGGGAAGGCGTCCTCTTTGTGCGACATGCCGACCCGTGCGAGGTTGCGACGGGCCACCTCGACCGCGACCTTCTTGGCCCGCCCGAGCACCTTGGTCTGAGCCACGGTGAGGTTGTCCAGGACCGTGAGATGCGGGAACAGGTTGAACGACTGGAAGACCATGCCGACCCGGCGCCGCACCCGGTCGATGTCGACGTCCGGGTCGGTCACCTCGTCGTCGCCGATGAACACCTGACCGGAGGTGGGCTGCTCGAGCAGGTTGACGCAGCGCAGCAGGGTCGACTTGCCGGAGCCGGACGGGCCGATGACACAGACGACCTGGCCCTGGTCCAGGTCGAGGCTGATGTCCTTGAGCACCTCGTTGTGGCCGAACGACTTCTTGAGGTTGCGGATCGAGATCGCGTGACGCCCATCTCGCTTCGGGTCGCGAGATGTCCTGTCCTCAGTCATCAGCGGGCCCTCTCGTAGCGGCGCTCGAGCATGCGCACGAGCAGTGACAGCGGGAGCGTGATCGCGAGGTAGCAGACCGCCCCCACGACGAGCGGCGTCGGGTTGACCGCACGGTTGAGGAAGTCCTGGGAGAACTTCGTCAGCTCGTACTGGGCCGCGGTCACGCCGACGACGTAGACGAGCGAGGAGTCCTTGACGAGGTAGATGAGCTGGTTCGTCAGCGGCGGGATGACAATCCGGAACGCCTGTGGGAGCACGATCGTGCGCATCGTGCGGAAGGAGGTCATTCCGAGCGTCCGGGCCGCCTCGACCTGCCCCTTGGGCACCGCCTGGATGCCGGCCCGGAAGGTCTCGGCCATGTATGCCGCCGCGGTCACTCCGAGGCCCACCATCACCATGCCGTAGGTCCCGCCCGGGAACTCGAAGCCGGAGAAGGCGTTGGGGATGCCGTAGGCCACCATGAACAGCACGACGAGCGCGGGGACACCGCGGAAGAACTCGACGTACGCCGAGGCGAACCACCGGTACGGTCCGATCGAGCTCAGTCGCATCATGGCCAGGACGAGCCCGAGGACGAACGCGAAGACGAACGCGAGCGCGGTGTAGATGAGGGTGTTGACGAGGCCGACGGTGATGACCCGCGGCATCATCCGCCGGAAGATGTCGCTGCGCAGGAAGGCGTCGCTGAAGGTGCTCCAGTCGACCTTGACGACGATGAGCACGACGATGACGATGCCGATCGCGTACTGGATGCCGAGCCAGAGACGTGCGCGCTGACGTCGGCTGAGCCGCGGGCGTGGGGCGGTTTCGGTCTGGGTGGTCATGCTGTCCTCAGTCCTTGGGCGGGCGAGCCGTTCGGCCAAGGCTGGCGCAGACACACGGTCCGCGCCAGCCGTGGCCAGTGGCCGTCGCGGGTCAGCTCGCGGGGACCTCGCCGATCCACTTCTTGAACAGCTGGTCGTACGTGCCGTCGCTCTTGGCGGTCGTAATCGTCTCGTCGACGACCTTCTTCAGGGCATCGTTGCCGAGCTTCATGCCGAAGCCGTACTGCTCGCCGGTGTTGAACTGCGTCGCGATCTTGGCCTTGCCCGGGTTCTGCTTGATCGCCTCGCTCCATACGGGAAGGTCGTTGATCGCGGCGTCCACCTGCCCGGTCAGCAGCGCCTGGGTCTCCGAGGCGAGGTCTTGGAACTCGACGATGGTGTAGCCGTTCGCGTCCTTGTTCTTGGTCGCGTAGTCGAGGCCGGTCGTCGACGACTGGGCGCCCAGCTTCTTGCCCTTGAGGTCGGCGAGCGACGTGACGCTCGAGCCGTTCGCCACGAGCAGCGCCTGCGTCGCGTCGAAGTAGGGCACGGAGAAGAGGATGGCCTTCTTCCGCTCGTCGGTGATGGTCATGCCCGCGGCCGCGATGTCGCACTTGCCGGTGGCCATGTCCTGGCCGGACTTGATGCCCTCGAAGGGGGTGTCCACGATCGCCTGCTGGACCCCGAGCTTCTTGGCGACGAGGTCCATCATGTCGACGTCGAAGCCCACGGTCTTGCCAGAGTCGTCGTTGGACTGGAACGGCGCGTAGGGCAGGTGCGTGCACACGGTGAGCTTGCCGGGCTCGATGAGGGCGACGTTGCCCGCGCCGGACGCGCTGGCCGAGCCGGCCGGCGTCTGGGTGGTGTTCGAGGGCCCGTTGCTGCAGGCGCCGAGCGCCAGAGCGCTCAGGCCGATGACGGCCGCGACGGTCCGAATCTTGTGAAGTGGCTTCACGGGTGCTCCTTCGTTCTGGGCATCGCCCTCGAGCGGACGACAGGCGCCGATCGTGCCACCGTCATCTCCGGCCCGCCAGGCTTTAGACACATCAACTGGCAAATCTTGACAGTTCCGACATCGCGCCCGCGGGTGGGAAGAATGGGGGCATGACGACGGAGTCAACCTCGGCGGGCGCCCGCCCCACGCTGCCCGACCACGAGATCCCGACGCTGTCCGTGGACGAGCTGCGCGCCACCCAGCTGGAGCGCCTCCAGCGCACGGTGCGGACGGCATACAACCGCGTCCCGCACTACCGGGAGGCGTTCGACGCCGCCGGGGTCCACCCCGACGACGTGAGGTCGCTCGGCGACCTGGCCCGTATGCCGTTCACCACCAAGGCTGACCTGCGGGCGAACTACCCCTTCGGGATGTTCGCGGTCCCGCGCGAGCAGGTCGTGCGCGTCCACGCGAGCTCCGGCACGACCGGGCGCCCGACGGTGGTCGGCTACACCGCGCAGGACATCGATACGTGGGCCGACCTCGTGGCCCGCTCGATCCGGCTGGCCGGTGGGCATCCTGGTGACGTCGTGCATGTCGCATACGGGTACGGCCTGTTCACCGGCGGGCTGGGGGCGCACTACGGCGCGGAGCGGCTCGGCGCGACCGTGGTCCCGGTGAGCGGCGGCATGACCGAGCGTCAGGTACAGCTGATCCGCGACTTCGGCGCCTCGGTCATCATGGTGACTCCGTCGTACTTCCTCAGCCTTCTCGACGAGATGGAGCGCGAGGGCCTCGACCCACGCGAGACGGCACTGCGGGTCGGGATCTTCGGTGCCGAGCCGTGGACCGAGTCGATGCGCCAGGAGATCGAGCGGCGGACCGGCATGGACGCCGTAGACATCTACGGCCTGTCCGAGGTGATGGGCCCCGGCGTGGCCCAGGAGGCGGCGACGACGAAGGACGGGCTGCATATCTGGGAGGACCACTTCTACCCGGAGGTCATCGACCCGGTCACCGAGGAGGTGCTCCCGGACGGCGAGCTCGGTGAGCTGGTCTTCACATCGCTGACCAAGCAGGCGATGCCCGTGATCCGTTACCGCACCAGGGATCTCACGCGCCTGCTGCCTGGCACTGCGGTGCCGTCCATGCGGCGGATGCAGAAGGTCACCGGTCGCACCGACGACATGATGATCATCCGCGGTGTGAACGTCTTCCCGACGCAGATCGAGGAGCATGTGCTCGCCGAGCCGCGGCTGTCGCCGTACTTCCAGTGCGTGTTGACCCAGCCCGGCCGGATGGTCGAGCTGACGGTCCTCGTCGAGCCGGTCGACCGGCTCGGTGACGACGACGCACGCGAGATCGCCCGGGCACTCGAGGCGACGATCAAGCGACGCATCGGGACCAGCTGCCGGGTCGAGGTCCGCGAGCCGGGCTCCATCGAGCGGTCGATCGGCAAGGCGCGCCGGATCGTCGACGAGCGCCCGAAGACCTGAACGGTAGTGCGGTGGCCGGGGCCGGGGCTGTTGGTGACGGTGGTGTATCAGGCGCGGGCGTCCAGCGCTCTGCCTTGGCATGAGCCGCATCCCGCCCCACGCCGCCCGCGTCGTCAGCGCCTGGCCGAGCCAGCACGAGCCCCGGCGCCGCCAGCCCCGCGCCCGCCGCGAGTCCCTGCTGTCCCGGATCCTGCACCCGCTGCGCCAGCCGCTGCCCGAGGTCCGGATCGAGACACCGGCGCCGCGACCGACCGCCAAGCCGGCACGCCCGGCCTGACGCTCCTCGACCTCGCCGGACCAGCCTGACCGGCTGTCCAGCCTGACCGGCTGACCAGCGCGACCGGCTGACCAGCCCGACCAAGCGGACCCGGCGAACCCAGCCACCCGGCATACCCTGCGGTCCTGCCCGCCCAGCCACCCGGCAGATCCCCGTATGCCGGGTGGTTCGTCTGTGTCGTGGGGCACCCCGATGGCGGCCGGACTACTACGGTGAGTAGCATCTACGACGTCATGTAGTTTCCGCACCTGCCTCGCCCTCCGGGAGCCGCCATGGATGCAACGGACCTCGCGAGATGGCAGTTCGCCATCACGACCGTCTACCACTTCCTCTTCGTGCCGATCACGATCGGCCTGTCCCTCGTCGTCGCGATCTTCCACGCCGCCTGGGTGCGTACCAAGAAGCCCGAGTGGATGCGCCTCGCCAAGTTCTTCGGCAAGCTCTTCACGATCAACTTCGCGCTCGGCCTCGTCACCGGGATCGTGCAAGAGTTCCAGTTCGGGATGAACTGGAGTGACTACTCCCGCTTCGTCGGTGACATCTTCGGAGCGCCCCTCGCCATCGAGGCGCTGCTCGCCTTCTTCCTCGAGTCGACCTTCCTCGGCCTGTGGATCTTCGGCTGGGGACGGCTGCCCGAGAAGCTCCACGCCGCCACGATGTGGATCGTCCACATCGGCACGGTCCTGTCGGCATACTTCATCCTCGCCGCGAACTCCTTCATGCAGCACCCAGTCGGCTACACGTACAACCCGGCCAGCGGCCGCGCGGAGCTCACCGACTTCTTCGCCGTCCTGACCAACAAGGTGCAGCTCGTCACCTTCCCGCACGTCATCTTCTCCGCCTACATGACCGGTGGCGGCGTCGTCATGGGCGTGGCCATCTGGCTGATGCGCCGCTCGGCACGGCAGCTGGCCGCCCTCGACGGCGCCGCCGTGAAGGCTCCAGCTCGAGCGGGTGCGTCCCTGGGTGCGGCGGCGGCCACGACTGCGCCGCCCCCCGCGGCGACCGTGAAGTCGGACGTGTCGATGTACCGCAAGGCGGCCCGGTTCGGTGCCGTGTTCACCCTCATCGCCTCGGTCGGCGTCATCATCAGCGGCGACACCCAGGGCAAGATCATGACCGAGGTGCAGCCGATGAAGATGGCCGCCGCCGAGGCGCTCTACGAGTCGGTGCCCGAGGGCGTGGGAGCGCCGTTCTCGGTGCTGACGATCGGCTCGCTCGACGGCACTCATGCCAACGCCCTCATCGAGATCCCCGGCCTGCTGTCCTTCCTGGCCACCGGCTCCTTCGACGGCGCGGTGCAGGGCATCAACGACCTTCAGAAGCAGTACCAGCAGACATACGGCGCGAGCGGCAACCCGCTCGTGGCTGCCCCCAACAACAACTACGTGCCGAACATCCCGACCACCTACTGGTCGTTCCGCCTCATGATCGGGCTCGGCATCCTCTGTGCGCTGATCGCCCTGCTCGTGCTGTGGACGACCCGCAGGGGCCGAGCCCCTACCTCTCGGTGGATCACGTATGCCGCCGTGGCCGCTCCGCTCCTGCCGGTGTTCGCCAACTCGTTCGGGTGGATCTTCACCGAGGTCGGCCGCCAGCCCTGGATCGTGTTCGGGCTCATGACGACCACCCACGGAGTCTCGCCGAGCGTGTCCATGGGCGAGGTGATCACCTCGATGGTCGTGTTCACCCTGCTTTACGGAGCGCTCGCCGTCGTCGAGGTGAAGCTCTTCCTCACCTACGTGCGCAAGGGCGCCGAGCCCTTCGAGAAGCCGCAGGACCCCGCCGACCGAGACGAGGACGCCCCCCTCGTCTTCGCCTACTGAGAAGGGCTGGCCACCAATGGATCTCGCGACCTTCTGGTTCATCGTCCTGGCCGTCCTCTGGACCGGCTACTTCGTCCTCGAGGGGTTCGACTTCGGGGTCGGCATGCTGCTGCCCTACCTCGGCGGCAAGCGCTACACGAACGACCCGGCCGACGCAGAGAAGCGCCGCCGCGTCATGCTCAACACCATCGGCCCGGTCTGGGACGGCAACGAGGTGTGGGTGCTCACCGCCGGCGGGGCGACCTTCGCGGCCTTCCCGCACTGGTACGCAACGATGTTCAGCGGTTTCTACCTCGCGCTGCTCGTCATCCTCGTCGGCCTCATCGTGCGCAACCTCGGCTTCGAGTACCGCCACAAGCGACCTCAGAAGGCATGGAAGGCACGCTGGGACGCCGCGATCTTCTGGGGCTCGGTCGTGCCGGCATTCCTCTGGGGTGTGGCACTGACGAACGTCGTCCGCGGCCTGCCGATCAACGCCGACATGGAGTTCACCGGCAACCTGCTCACGCTGCTCAACCCGGTCAGCCTGCTCGGCGGCCTCACGTTCGTGGCCCTGTTCATCACCCACGGCGCGATCTTCATCGCGCTCAAGACCGACGGGCAGATCCGGCTGGACGCACGGATCGTCGCCCGCCGCGTCGGGTCCGTCGCCGCGGTCCTCGCGGTCGTGCTGCTCGTCGCGCTCGGCGTCGGCGACGGCAAGGTTGCCTCGTGGGTCACCACGGTCATCGCCGCGCTGGCCCTGGTCGGGGCGCTCGCGGCGAACCGCGTCGGGCGTGAGGGCTGGGCGTTCCTCGGCACCGCGGTGACCATCGCGATGGCCGTGGCGACGTACTTCCTCATCCTGTTCCCGAATGTCATGCCGTCGACGACGAACCCCGCCTACAGCCTGACCGTCGACAACGCGTCGAGCACCGACTACACCCTCAAGGTCATGACGATCGTGGCCCTGATCTTCACGCCGATCGTGCTGATCTACCAAGGGTGGACGTACTGGGTTTTCCGGAAGCGCTTGAGCACCAAGCACATTCCCGAGGACGCGCCGCTCGAGCCGGCGGCGCAGTGAGGTAGCGCCCTCGTGAAGCCGTTCGACCCGCGACTCCTCCGGGCGGTCCCCGCCGCCCGGGGGCCCGTCGCTGTCCTCGCGGCGATGGGTGTGGTCAGCGGTCTCACGACGATCGCGACGGCCTTCGCGCTCTCGGCGGTGGTCGTTGCGGTCGTCGACGGCAGTGACCTGACGCGGCCGCTCGGGTGGCTCGTCGGGCTGTTCGCGGTCCGGGCACTCCTCGCGGCCGGCAACGAGTGGGTCTCGGCGTGGGCCGGGGTCTCCGTGTCGTCGGCGCTGCGCGCCGCCCTGCTGCGTCGCTGGGGGACGCTCGATGCCGACTCCCGCCTCGAGCCGGGTGCCGCCGTCTCCCTGGCGACTGCAGGCACCGCGGCCGTGGAACCGTATGCCGCCCGCTTCCTCCCGACGCTCGTGACGGCGTCCGTCGTGCCCGTCCTCGCCGTGGCGACACTCTTCGTGGTCGACTGGCCGAGCGCCGTCGTGGTCGTGCTGACCCTGCCGTTGCTGCCCGTCTTCGCAGCGCTCATCGGCAGGGCTACGGCCGAGTCGACCGAGCGCCGGTGGGCGGCGCTCGCCTCGCTGTCGGGGCACTTCCTCGACGTGGTCCGTGGCCTGCCGACGCTGGTCACGTACGGCAGGGCGCGCCGGCAGGTCGAGACGGTGAGCGCGGTCAGCGAGCGCCACCGCCGGGCGACGATGGACACCCTTCGCATCGCCTTCCTCTCGTCGGCCGCGCTGGAGCTGCTCGCGACGATCTCGGTGGCGATCGTCGCCGTCATCGTCGGGCTCCGGCTGTCGCACGGGTCGATGACCCTCGGCGCGGGGCTCGTGGCGATCCTGCTGGCGCCCGAGGCGTTCTGGCCGGTGCGCCGCGTCGGTGCCGAGTTCCACGCGGCGGCGGACGGCGCCGTGGCGCTCGACGAGATCCTCGCCCAGCTCGATCCCGTGGCGCCTCACTTGGCGCCTCACTTCGCTCCGGCGCGTGCCGCGGCGCCCCCCAGGCGTTCCCTTCCTCCGCTGCGCTCCGTCCAGGTAACGCCGGCGTCGCGGCTCTCTGCGACTTCAGCGCCGGCGCCGCGGCTCGGTGAGGTGCGCCTCACGGGTGTCACGTACGCGTATGCGGCCGGGCTGCCCCCCGTCGTCCGCGACCTCGACCTCGTGGCGGGGCCCGGCCTGACCGTCGTCACCGGGCCGTCCGGTGCCGGGAAGACAACGCTGCTCGACCTGGTCGCCGGCCTGCGCCGGCCTACCTCGGGCGTTGTCGAGAGCCCGCCCGCCCACTATGTGACGCAGCGGCCCTTCCTCGCGGCCGGGTCGGTGCGCGACGCCCTGACCATCGGGCACGCGGCCACCGACGACCAGCTCTGGGAGGCGCTCCGGGCCGTCGAGGTCGACGGCGTCGTGGCGGCTCTGCCTGGCGGGCTGTCGGCGAGCCTCGGGGACGACGGGTTCGGCCTCTCGGCCGGCCAGCGGCAGCGTCTGGCTCTCGCTCGCGCCTGGCTGGCACCCGAGACCGTCCAGCTGCTCGACGAGCCCACCGCCCACCTCGATCCGGAGGGCGCGGAGCGGATGGCGCTCGTCATCGCCGAGCTGGCCGAGCGCCGCGTCGTCATCGCGGTGACCCACCGACCCGAGCTGCTCGCACACGCCGACCACCACGTCCGGCCGTTCGAGGTGGTCCCGACATGACCACCCCCTTCGCAACACACCGAGCAGCCGCGAACATCGACGGAAATAACCAGCGGGGTCTGCGACTGCTCGGTGTGTTGCGCCGATCGAGGCTGCGAACTCGGGTCTGGTGGCCGTCGTCGGGAACCGTCCGAGGCGGGCTTCTCGGCGGCATCGCCACCGCGGCGGGCATGGCCCTGACGGCGACCTCCGGCTGGCTCATCGTCCGGGCATCCGAGCAGCCCGTCATCCTCACCCTGCTGACGGCCATCGTCGCCGTCCGCGCGTTCGGCATGGCCCGGCCCGTGTTCCGCTACTGGGAGCGCCTCGTCAGCCACGACGCCGCCCTGGCGCTGCTCGCCCGTCGACGCACGGCGGCATACGGCGCACTGATCCCGCTGACGCCCGCCAGGCTGGGGCGGCGGCGCCGCTCCGATGTGCTGACCGGCGTCGTGGACGACCTGACGGACGTCGTCGACGCGCAGGTCCGAGTCACGGTGCCGGTCATCTCGACCGCCCTGGCAGGCGGCATGGTCATCGCGCTCACGGCAGCGCTGGCTGTGCCGGTCGGCCTCGTGCTCCTTGCCCTCGGCGTGGTCGTCGTGTTCGTCTGCGGGCTGGCCGCACATCTCGAGTCCCGTTCCCTTCCGGACATGCTCGCCGCGCGCGCCGAGGTCACCCGAGTCGCCGAGCTGATGGCGACGCAGGCGAGCGAGCTGCGGGCCGTCGGCGGCTGGGGCACTGCGCTCGGTTGGCTCGACTCGGCCCACGACCGGCTCGCTCGGGTCACCCGGCGGATCAGCCTGGGCCGGGCGGTGGCAGCTGCGCTGTTCCTCGTGGCTGTGGGCGCCGCTGTCGCAACCTGTGCCGTCATCGCGCAGGGGCTGGCCGTGTCGGCACCGGTCAAGGCACTGCTCGTGCTGGCCCCGGTCGCCGTGTCCGAGGCGATCACGCCGCTCGTCGACGCGATGCGCGCGCTCGCCCGGGCTCGGGGCAGCGAGCGCCGCATCGACGCGTTGCTCGACCTGCCTCCCGCCGTCCAGGACAGGACAGTCGGCAACGCGGGTGAGGACCAGCTGGGCGAGGACCGAATGGGCGAGGACCCGAGCGGCGAGGTGGTCCCGGTCCCGGAGAGCGTCGAGATCGTTACCCGGGGGGTGACCGCGTCGTGGCGTGCTCGCGGAGACGCGAGCCGCTCGGCGGTCGTCGCCGCCGGCGCCGCGCACGCGGACCTCGCGCCCACCGACCTCGCGCCCACCGACCTCGAGCTACCGCCCGGCCGGCGCCTCGTCGTCACCGGACCCAACGGCAGTGGCAAGTCGACCTTGCTGGCCGTGCTCGCCCGCCACCTCGACCCCACGGGCGGGGAGTACCTCGTCGACGACACGGACGCGCTCGACGAGCCCCTCGAGACCAGCCGGTCTCGGATCGCGTTCGTCGACGCCGAGACCCACGTCTTCGCCACGACACTGCGCAACAACCTCACCCTGGCCCGACCCGATGCGACCGACGCCGACGTCCTGGTTGCGCTCGAGAGCGCCGGGCTCGGCGACCTGGTGGCCGGTCTGCCCGACGGTCTCGACACGACCCTCGGGGCCGGCGGCCGAGGTCTCTCCGGAGGCGAGCGGGCTCGCCTCGGCATCGCCCGGGCCCACCTCAGCGGCCGGCCGGTCGTCCTGCTCGACGAGCCGGTCGCCCACCTCGACCCCCCGACGGCGCATGCCGTCGTGGCGGATCTCACGCGCCGGACCGGCGTGTCCGAGGAACTCAGCACCCCTGCCCGAACGATCGTCATGGTGACGCACCGTGACGAGGGCACGGACCTGTTCGACGAGATCCTCGAGCTGCATCACCCGGCATCAGGCACGATGCCGTCCACACCCGTGGTCGCTGCCGACCACGCGCACGAAGCCGACCCACCCCGTCGGTAGATTGGAACAGCCATGCCCAGCACCCCCCGCAACCGCCTCGGCGACCTCGAGCGCGCCGTCATGGAGAACCTCTGGAGCACATCCGAGATCCACCCCGAAGGCCGGACCGTCCGTGAGGTCCACGACGACATCGGCGTCGACCGCGGTCTCGCCTACACGACCCTCATGACCGTCCTCGACCGGATGGCGAAGAAGGACCTCGTCCACCGTGAGCGCGACGGCCGCGCCTGGCGCTACACCCCCGCCTCGACGCGCGCCGAGCTCACCTCCGAGACGCTGCACCACACGCTCGGCGAGCTCGCGGGCGACACCCGGCGCAGCGCGCTGCTGCACTTCCTCGACGAGTCGACCCCGGAAGAGATCGACGAGCTCAAGGCGGCGCTCGCCGAGCTCGAGGCCCGGCGCCCCGAGCCGGCCGCCGACGGGCATCGCCGCGTCGGCCGAAGCACCTGAGCCTCACGCATGCTCGTCGTCGCCGCGCTCGTCGTGCTTGCCGCGCTGCTCGCATGGCCGGCGCCTCGCGCGCTGGCCGCTGCGACCGTGCTGCGCCGCGAGCCACGCGCGGCGCTCGTCCTGTGGCAGGCCACCGCGGTCGCGGCCGTCCTCGCCGCGCTGCTGGCCGCACCGGCCGCGATCCCCGCGATCGTCGGCCCGAACACCTCGATCGCGGACCAGTGGCCCACCCTCGTCGTCGCCGCCTTCCTGACCGCCCTCGTCGCCGGCCGGCTGCTGCTGTCGGGTGACCGGGTCGGTCGCAACCTGCGTGCCGCGCGACGCCGTCACCGCGAGCTGGTCGACCTGCTGGGGGACGACCACCCGGGCGACCGGCACACGCGGGTGCTCGAGCACACGACGCCGACGGCATACTGCGTGCCTGGGGTCCACCGTCGGGTCGTGCTCACGCAGGGCACCATCGCCCGTCTCCGCCCGGACGAGCTGGATGCCGTGCTCGCGCACGAGCGAGCCCACCTCGGTGCGCGGCACGACCTCGTCATGGAGTTCTTCACGGTGGTCCACGAGGCGGTCCCGCGGTTCGTGCGCTCCGAGGCCGCGCTGCGCGAGGTGCACCTGCTCATCGAGGTCCTCGCCGACCGCGCGGCCGTGCGCCGGGCGGGCGCGCTGAGCACCGGTCGTGCCATCGTCGCGATGGCCGACGCCCCGAAGCCCACCGGCACGATGGCGATGCGCGAGAGCACCGCCGACGCCAAGGCCCGGATCGAGCTGCTCGATGCCGGGCGGATCGCCGGGCTCCCGCCTGCCGTCACGGCCACCGCGATGTATGCCGTCTCGATCTTCGTCGTCGCAGCACCCCTCGCGCTGTTCGCCCTCGGCATCGCCGACTTCGCGCTCTCCTGACCCGGGCGCCGGGCCGCTCACCACCCCGATTCCGGCCCCCGCCCTTGGGTGGGCGGAGCCCGTTCCTGCGATCGAGCCGCCGCGGGTCTCCGTGTCGGATCACCCTCCCGATCACCCTCCGATCACCCTCCGATCACCCCGGCCGTACCGGTGCTGATGTACTCCTTGCGACACCGGGCGCAGGCCATGTACCGGCCTCCGTCGTCGGCGCTGTACCACTTCCAGACGTGGTGGGTGTTCGTGCGGCACGCGATCGGGGGCTTCGCCACCGGCGCAGGCTGTGGACCGCCGTCGGTCAGGGCCGCATGCATCGAGTGACCCGACAGGGCCACGCCGACGGCATACCGCCACGCGGCCAGCCGCCCGAGGCCGTGCATCTCGGCGACGAGCTCGTCGTGGTATCGGTCGCGCTGCTCGGACGGCAGCCCGTGCGTCGCCCGCTCCATCGCTCGCACGGCAAACCTCACGGAACCTCGTGTCTGCTTCTTCCTCATCTCAAGCCCCCTTTGGGCACAGGAGCAAAGCCGGCCCTCGGCCGGCGCGCGGTTTCCATGGCTCGACGGGCCTGGGCCGCCCCAGAGTCCGTCAGCCGGTAGTACCTGCGCGCCGGCCGCCCCTCTCGGCTTGGGTCGATGTCCTCCCACCTCGACTCGAGCCAGCCGACTCGTTCGAGGCGCGCAAGGATCGGGTGGACAGTGCCGCTCGGGAGCCCGGCGGCCTGCCCGATCTGTGAGCCGTACCAGTCCGCCGCGAGATCGCTCGTCAGGACGCCCAGGACCAGCTGGGTTGCGAGAGTCATCCGCGGGGGCATAGTCGTACTCTACCTAGGGTCGGAGGGTCTGCTCAAGGGATCGCGACCAACCTGGCCTACGCCGACCAGCCCGGGCGGGACGGTGTAGGCGGATCGCGAGCTGTGGCCCCCGACACCCGGCCGCGGCTGGATTCTGTAGGCCCCGGCGGGCGTCGATAGGGTTGCGGGCATGCGCGTACTCGTCAGCGGCGGCGCCGGCTACATCGGCTCGCACACCGTGGTCCAGCTCGTCGCCGCAGGGCATGACGTCCTCATCGTCGACAACTTCGCGAACAGCAAGCCCACGGTCGTCAACCGTCTCGAGGCCCTGACCGACACCCACCTGCCGGTGCACAGCTTCGACCTCTGCGACGTCGACAAGACGGAGCACCTGTTCGCGCACGAGCAGATCGACGCCGTCATCCACTTCGCCGGCCTCAAGGCTGTCGGCGAGAGCGTGGACAAGCCGCTCGAGTACTACGAGAACAACCTCGGGTCGACCTTCTCGCTCGTGCGCGCGATGCGCCGCCACGGCGTGGACAAGCTGGTCTTCAGCTCCTCCGCGACGGTCTACGGAACCGACCAAGAGGCCGCGACGGAGGACCGCCGGACCTTCGCCACGAACCCGTACGGCTGGACGAAGGTGATGCAGGAGCAGGTGCTGCGCGATGTCGCCCTCGCCGACCCGTGGATGCGGATCGCCCTGCTGCGCTACTTCAACCCGATCGGTGCCCACGTGTCGGGCACTCTCGGTGAAGACCCGCAGGGCATCCCCAACAACCTCGTGCCCTACATCGCGCAGGTCGCGATCGGCCGCCGCGAGTACCTGTCGGTCTACGGCGACGACTACCCGACCAAGGACGGCACCGGCGAGCGCGACTACATCCATGTCGAGGACCTCGCCGCCGGCCACCTCGCCGCCCTGACCCGGCTCGGCACGATGGACGAGCCCGTCGGCACCTGGAACCTCGGGACCGGGCACGGGACCTCGGTGCTGGAGATGCTGCACGCCTTCGAGCGGGCCGTCGGGCGGGAGCTGCCCTACCGCGTCGTGGCGCGCCGGCCAGGCGACGTCGCGGTGTCGTTCGCGGATCCGAGCCGCGCGAACGCCGAGCTCGGCTGGACCGCCGAGCGGACCATCGACGACATGTGCGCCGACTCGTGGCGCTGGCAGAGCGCGAACCCGAACGGCTACCCGGACGCATAACTATTGCGCCTCAGCGAAGCGACGCGCCCGGGCCGCTGTGTGCGTGCGTTGGGGTGATGGCCCCGATCAACGCACACGCGACCAAGGCAGAGCCGCGGCTCTGCTGGCTGGCTCCTCGCGCCGCAGCGAAGCGAGGCGCAGACAGTTCAGCGCAAAATTATGGCTGGGGGTTGAGGGCGTCGTAGTCGCGGAACGAATGCACCCGTGCGACGGACAGCGTGACGAGTACGACGACGAGTATGCCGCCGACGACCGGGGGCACCCACGTGGCCGTCAGCGTCGCAAGCGTCCCGGCGAACATCTGCCCGAGCCTCGGACCGCCCGTCACGACGACGGTGAACACGCCCTGGGTGCGCCCGCGAAGGTGGTCGGGGACCGCGGCCTGAAGGATGGACGTCCGGAAGATCGCGCTGATGTTGTCGGACCCGCCGGCGATGGCCAGGAACAGTGCGGCAAGCGCCAGGGCGACGGTGTTGACGTCGCCGAAGTCCATCGAGGCGACGGCGCTGCCGGTGAGCTGGATGACGGCGAGCACGAGGCCGAAGCCGACGATGGCCAGGCCGTAGGAGACGATCGCGTTGCGGATCGCCAGGCCCTGCCAGCGCAGCCCCGTGAGCCGACCGGAGACGAGGCTGGACAGGATGCCGCCGACGGCGAAGGCCGCGAGGAGCAGGCCGGCGGTGACCGAGCCGCCGCCGATGATGACCGCGCCGACGGCGGGCAACAGGACCATCGGCTGCCCGAACGTCATGGCGATGATGTCGACGATGAAGCTCATCCGGACGTTGGGCGCACGCCGCAGGTGGGCGAGGCCGTCGAGGACGGAGCGGAAGCCGCTCGCGACGTGATGCTCGCCCTCCGGCTTGATGCGCGGGAGGGTCCAGAGCCCGAAGAAGCCGGCGAGGAACAGCAGGACGTCGACGGTGTAGGTCCACGCGAACCCGGCCCGGGCCACGAGCACGCCCGCCACACCAGGCCCGACGGTGACCATGACCCCGCCCGAGATGCCCATCAGGGCCGCCGCCTTCGGCAGCAGCTCGTTCGGCAGCAGCCGCGGCGTGATCGCCTGTCTCGTCGCCGAGGCGATGGTCGCGGCGACGGCGTTGACGGTGGTGATGATGTAGAACGGCCAGACCACCTCGACGTGGGCCCACGCAATCGTGGCGAGGGCGATGGTGGAGAGCCAGGCCACGGTCGATGACAGGATCGCCACCGTGCGCCGGTCGAACCGGTCCGCGATGGCGCCGCCGTAGAGACCGGCCACGATCATCGGCAGCAGGCTGAACCACGCGACGAGCGACACCATGAAGGTGGAGTGCGTCAGGTCGTAGATGTGCAGTCCGACGGCGGTGTTCGTGACGAAAGTGCCGATTCCGGCCAGGGTGTTGCCGAACCAGAGCCTCGCGAAGGGCGGGCTGACTCGCAGCGGCGTGAGGTCGACGAAGTGTGACCGGTGCCCCGCGGCCGATGCGGTGCCCGACTCGTGCTCGGGCGGTGCATCGGTCTCGGGGGGTCGTTCACTCACACGAGGAACCTACGCCACGGCCGCGTGCGTCCCGAACTCGTGCCCGGAGACCGGCTCATCGACCGGCTCGGCCCCGAGGTCGGGGCCGCCGGCCGCCGTCTCCGGAGTGACCGAGAAGCGGTCGGCATGCGCCACATCGACCTCCCGCAGCCGCGATCCGTCCCGCACCCAGACCCAGCTGCCGTCGGCCTCCCGGCGGGCGACCTGGGTCTGCACCGTCCCATCGAGCGAGGTCGACGTCGTCATCGCCAGGTCGCCGCACCGGATCACCCGTGCGTTGCCCCCGCTCCCGGGCTCCGGGGCGCGTGCAGCCAGCGCGCCGGCACCCAGCGCAGCCGCGAACGCGGCGCGGATAGCCACGTGCCCCGCCGCCTCGCGACCGCGCGGCAGACTCACGACGGCGTCAGCGGCATACAGCCTGAGGATGCCGTCGAGGTCGCCGTGCGCGACGCACTCGGCGAAGCGCAGCTCGAGGAGCTCGGGGGCAGGGACACCGGCGGCTGTCGTCGTCATGGCCACACCGTTGCACCCGCCACCGACACCCCTGCGACCCCCCGCTGTCGGCAAGGAGGGCATCGCCTCTTGATCGGAGGTGTTGAATGGGGCTCATGTCGTCTCGCCCACTTCACGTCACGTTCGTGTGCAGCGGCAACATCTGCAGGTCGCCGATGGGCCACGTGATCCTGGAGCAGCTGGTCGACGACGCGGGCCTGAACGGCCGGGTGACGGTCACCTCGAGCGGCACCGGCGACTGGCACGTCGGAGAGCACGCCGACCCCCGCACCATCTCGGTCCTCGCCGAGCACGGGTACGACGGATCCACCCACCGGGCACGGGAGTTCGACCCTGCAGAGTTCGACGACCTCGACCTCGTCCTCGCCTCGGACGAGGGCCACGTGCGCGCCCTGCAGCGGCTCGCGCGCACGCCCCACAACCGCGCGAAGATCAGACTGGTGCGAGAGTTCGACCCCGAGGCCGTCGCCGCCGGGACGCTCGAGACGAGCGACCCGTGGTACGGCGGCGACGAGCACTTCGCGCGGTGCTTCGACGAGGTCGAGGCGGCCTGCCATGGCATCCTCGACCACGTCAGGGAGCAGCTGAACCACGAACCAGAGCCCGAGAACCTGAGCTGAGCCAGACCAGAGCGAGACCAAGAGCGAGACCAGAACGTGAGTGTGCCCGACTACCCCTATGGGGCTCCCTGCTGGGTCGACCTGCTCGTGAGCGACGTCGACCGAGCGAAGACCTTCTATGCCGACCTCTTCGGGTGGCAGTGGCTGGCGGGGGACCCCGCGACCGGCGGCTACACCATGGCGCTGCTCGGGGGGCAGCCCGTTGCAGGGATCAGCCACAAGCCCGACAGCGCGCCGATCGCCAGCCAGTGGACGACCTACCTGCGGGTCGGTGACATCAACGCCGCCGCCGACGCCATCAACGCCTACGGCGGGCGCACCCTTGGACACCCGGTCGCCATCGGCGCCCTCTCTCGGACCCTCATCGCGCTCGACCCGGGTGGTGCGTACTTCGGCGTCTGGGAGCCGGGAGACCTGCCGGGGTCCGGCGTCCTCGACGAGCCCGGCTCGCTGACGTGGAACGAGCTGCTCACGCGTGACTACGACCGGGTGCAGGCCTTCCAGCTCGGTGTCTTCGGGCACGAGTTCACCGACGAGACAGAGCCCGGCGGGCCGCGTTGGGCCACCGCGCACACGGGAGACGGCAACCCGGCATACGGCCTCTCCGAGATCGACAGCGGGTGGCCGGCCGCGATCCCGGCCCACTGGGTCGCGTCGTTCGCCACCCACAACGTCGTGTCGGCGCTCGCCCGGGCCCTCGACCTCGGCGCCAAGCTCCTGCAGGGGCCCTTCGACGGTCCCTACGGCGTGGGCGCCGTCCTCTGCGGCCCCGAGGGCGAGGTCTTCTCGATCCTCGTGCCTGACCTCGACTGACGTCCTCTGGCGTCGTCGTCGCTGCCGCCGACACCGCTGGGGTATGCCGTCGGCACCGTTGCGCGGGTCGCCCCCCAGACGGTCGGCCGGACGCCGGCCAGTGCCACGCGCACGCTCTGGGAGAATGCCGGCATGGCATCTCTCGCTGACGCGAACCCGCCCATCGCGCTCGGGGCGCTCGACGGCCGCTACCGCGCTGCCGTCGCTCCGCTCGTCGACCACCTCTCCGAGGCAGCGCTCAACCGCGCTCGCGTCCATGTCGAGGTCGAGTGGCTCGTGTTCCAGACGACGCACGGCGTCGTTCCCGGAGTGCGCAAGCTGAGCGACGACGAGGTCCGCGCGCTACGTGCCGTCGTCGACGACTTCGGGCCCGCGGAGGTCGCCGAGCTGGCCGAGATCGAGCGGGTCACCGTGCACGACGTCAAGGCGATCGAGTACTTCCTCAAGAAGCGTCTCGCCGAGATCGCGCCCGCCCCCGAGGACCGGGGCCTGGCCGAGCTCATCCACTTCGGCTGCACAAGCGAGGACATCAACAACCTGTCGTACGCCCTGATGGTCAAGGGTGCCGTGAAGGACGTCTGGCTGCCCCGGGCGGCCGCTCTCGTCGAGCAGCTCTCGACGATGGCGCGGGAGCTCAAGGACGTGCCGCTGCTCGCCCACACCCACGGCCAGCCCGCGACCCCGACGACGATGGGCAAGGAGCTCGCGGTCCTCGCGCACCGGCTCGGCCGGCAGCTGGGCCGGATCGGCGCGCAGGAGTACCTCGGGAAGTTCAACGGCGCGACGGGCACCTTTGGCGCCCACGCGCTGGCGCTGCCCGACGTCGACTGGCCCGCGGTGTCGCGGGAGTTCGTCGAGGGGCTCGGCCTCACGTGGAACCCGCTCACCACCCAGATCGAGAGCCATGACTGGCAGGCCGAGCTGTATGCCGACATGGCGCGCTTCAACCGCGTGCTGCACAACGTGTGCACCGACGTCTGGACCTACATCTCGATGGGGTACTTCGCCCAGGTCCGTGGCCAGGGCACGGTCGGCTCCTCGACGATGCCGCACAAGGTCAACCCGATCCGCTTCGAGAACGCCGAAGCCAACCTCGAGGTCTCCAACGCGCTGCTCGACGTGCTGGGCTCGACGCTCGTGCAGAGCCGCCTCCAGCGCGACCTCACCGACTCGTCCATGCAGCGCAACATCGGCACGGCCTTCGGCCACTCGCTGCTGGCCCTCGACAACGTCTCGCGCGGGCTCGCCGGGCTCGACGCCGTGCCCGATGCCATGGCCGCAGATCTCGAGGCCAACTGGGAGGTGCTCGGCGAGCCGATCCAGTCTGCAATGAGGGCCCTTGGTGCACAAGGGGTTCCGGGCATGGAGGAGCCCTACGAGCGGCTCAAGGAGCTGACCCGCGGGCGACGGATCACCGGCGACGACCTGCGCGAGTTCGTCCGCGGCCTCGGGTTGCCGGCCGACGTCGAGGCCCGGTTCCTCGCGCTGACACCCCAGACCTACACGGCCCTTGCCGCCCGCCTCGTCGACGACTACCTCCGCTGACTCTCGTGCTCACGTCGCTGATCCCCAAGGTGTTCTACGACGACCTCAGCGTCGGGCTGGACCTGTTCGTGGACGGGATCGGCATGGAGGTGCTCCATCAGTCCGGGGACTTCGTGGTCGCCGGGCGCGATGCGTGCAAGGTCTACCTCGTCGAGGACGCGGAGTATGCCGCGAAGGACCGCCCGGAGCTGGCCATCGAGACCGACGCGATCGACGCGGTGTACGCCGACATCGCTGCGAGGCGGCCGGACCTGCTGCATCCGACCTACCCGTCGGGGGGTGGCATCATCCGGCGCGAGTACGGTGCCAGGGAGTTCGCGTTGCTCGACTCGACCACCGTGTGCGTCGTCTTCCGCGACTGGACCTGACCGGAGGCCGACTGATCGGCTGCGTGCTCGGGCGCGCGGGCCCGGGTTCAGCTCAAGGTCTGTAGCGCGCGGTCGAAGAAGACCAGTACGTCCGTCGTGCCGACCAGGGCCAGCAGGTGGGCGTACACGCCGGCCAGGTCCGCGTCTGACCCGATGGTTCGTTGCAGACGGGTGAGCCTTCCGTGACCTGCCTCCTGCTCGGTCTCATGACCCGCTTCGCGATCGGCTACTCGATCAGTGGTGTCAGGGATCATCCCTTTGGCCTGCGCGATGGCGAGGACCTGCCGCGCGATGCGCTCTGCCTCCTGGAAGACCGCCTGCCGCTCGACGATCACGGTGTTGAGGACATCGGTGCCACGCTGGAGCACGAGCGCTGCTGTCGCGTCACGCACCTTCCGCGGGCTGGGCCGACCCGAGATGTCGAGCTCCTCGAGTCGGACGCCCCTCGTGGCCTGGATCAGCACCGCGCGGCCCGTCGCGATCTGCGAGACGGCTGGGATCCGATTGTTCTCCAAGACGATCTCGCAGTCCTTCAGCCAGTGCTGCACCCCGTCTGCAAACTCGGAGTCACGCGCTTCGAGCTTGTCGACGAGGCCGGACACGCGTTGCAGCAGCGAGACGATCTCTTCGTACTGCATCAGGTTGAGGGCCACGGTCACTCCGGAGTGAGGCGGAAGCCGTCACCGTCGGGCTCCTCGAGGATCTCGTAGGCGTCCTCGGTCACGTTGAGCCGAATGCGAACGACATTCGTGTTGTCCGCTCTCGCCCTGATCTCTTCGGCTCCGACGATGACCTCGACCGAGGGCGACACCATCCGTTTGCTGTCGAACAGCTGGTTCAAGGACGCGGCGGCGGACTCGGGGAAACCCTGCAGGTCGGGGGCCATCGCGGCGCCCTTCGCCGATGCTTTCACCGTGTCGACCGCAGCGTCGGCGACCCTGGTCGCCACACCCTGCGGAGTGAGCAACCGGTGCTCGCCCTCGGCGAAGACCCTGTCCACCGCATCCACTGCTGCCGCGATCACGCTTGCGCTGTCGGGGCGAGGCAGCCTCAGACGCGATTCCGTCAGGGCACTCCGGACCGCCTTGGTCACCTCACCGGCAGTGGGCTTGGCGACCGACCAGCCCATGGCCTTCTCCTCGCCGACACCGACGTCCGCAATGAGCAGTGGAAGGTCGACGACCACCTCAGGCAGCCGAATGCGAGGGATGGACAGGAGCTTCATGACCGGGTCCGAGCTGTAGGCGCGCGCGATCCTCACTGCCTCGAGATCCGCCGCGGCCCGCGCCTGGGCCACATTGGACAGCAGCGCTCCGATGACCTCCCCAAGAGACGGCATGTCAGCCCACGTCGGGACGGCTCAGGCTTCGACCGCAGCAGGCGCCTTGACCGGCTGAGCCTTGATGGCATCCTCCAAGATGCCGAGCAGCTTCTCCATCCCCGCAGGCATCTCGTCCTGCGTCGCCCTGATGTGCACGGCCATCGAGTACGTTCGGTCGACCTTCGTGCCCGTCTGGGTGTTCTTCTGGTAGGAGGTGGACACCTTCAGGTTGACCGACGCGACCGCGAAGAGCGGCGGGTACTTGACCGTGGTGTCGAGAGAGGCGTCGAACTTGAAGGTCTCGTCCGTCTTGACCTCTTCGACCGAGTTGATCTTGGCGTTGAAGTCGATCGTGGTCTCTTCGATCCGGATGAACGGGATCGGCAACATGGTGAGGATCGGCACCTCGAGATGCATCGTCTGGAACTGGGCCGGCTGGGCAGCCGTCGCGGCCTGGAACACCGCTGTCGCCGTCGCCGAGCTGCCACCAGGTGACGCTTGGATCGTGATGCTCGGAGCTGCCGTGTAGCCGGTCCCGGGGTCGGTGATCGCGACCGAGGCGACCGCTCCCCCCGCACCGAGCTGCGCGGTCAGGGCCAGGCCGGAGCCGCCGCCACCGCTTGCGGTGACCGTGGGTGCGGTGGTGTAGCCGCTGCCACCGTCCGTGACCTGGATGGCGCTGACCCGCGCAGCCACCGCGGGCTGGTAGGGCGCGACCTCTTTCGGATACTTGAACGATACATAAATTGGATCGCCGGTCTGCGCCTTGGTCGGGTCGTCCGCACTCCCGGGTTTGAACCCCACCGCCTTGATGAAGTTCACCGAGCTCATAGCGGCTTGTGCCTGTGCATCGACGACGGCAATGAGGGGCCCGCCGAGCATCGAACGGAAGTCGATCGACGAGAGCTCTCGCCCTGGTTCACTTGCCATGAATTCCCCCTGAATCACTGTGTGGCTTGCTTCTCGCTGCAACAATCAACGTTACGGCGCTCGGATCCATGCGTCTGAAGAACAGGAAGAAATGACATGGCAGAAATCGAAGGATCCGTGGGACAGGGCGGTGACAACCTCGAGCGTGACGTGCGCACGGTGCAGGACCTGCTCAACCGGCAGGACCTGACACCCCTTCGGTCCTTGTCGGTGGATGGCCGTTCCGGACCGCGCACCATCGAGGCGATCCGGCATTTCCAGACGCGGAGCCTCGGGATCCAGAGCCCCGACGGCCGGGTCGACCCGGACAGCAGGACGCTCCGGGCGCTGAGCTCAGGGCCCGGGACCAGGGGAACGGGTGAGAACACCGAGACGAGGGCGGCCGACCGTCAGATGCGTGCCGAGCGGGTCGACTCCCGGGTGCAGGAGACGGCGGTGACGACCCGCATCATCGACAACTTGATCCCACGCTTCGGTTCGTTGCGGGCGAAGATCATCGGCGGGTACCTCTCTGACTCAGACCAGTTCTGGAAGGTCAACTACCACTGGGAGTACCTGCTCCAGATGGCGGAGCACGCCCTCACACTCCCCCTCGACAGGCAGGACCGCGACGACGTGCAGAACATCCGCTCGAACCTCGTCGCCTGCGCCCCAGACCCGTCGTCGGGTTACACGTCAAGCCCGGTAGGCAAGCCCGAGGACCGCTCGAGCGCGGAGGACGCCCTCCGGCGCTACGAGGTGTTGCGCGGCGCCAAGGAGAGCTTCGGCCGGGTCACGGCGCGGGCGAACCTCAAGGAGAAGAGCAAGAAGAGCCCGACCACATTCGACCTTGCTGCCGCCCCGGTTGCCTCTCCGGGCAAGAGCAAGCACGGTTCGGGCTATGCGCTTGACATCGAGGGAGACAACAGCGGCATCAAGTCTCTGTGCCAGGGACTCGGAGCGACGTTGGTATTCGACGAAAAGAGCCATGTGCACGTCGAGTTCAAGAACGGGCTCGGTCGATAGGACTCAGAAACCACTCCAGTCCCGGAAGGCCACATCGCTACCACCGGAAATGCGTGACCTTTCAATTAGTGCGGGAAATGCGCACCGGATCAGAAACACCCGACATCCGGTCGCAGGTCCGGTCGCCATCGGTGCTGCTATGGCGACGCCTACGGCGACCTGACTTGCGATGTGACGGGGCGCCCACTCGACGAGAAGGGGCGCCCACTCGACGAGAAGGGGCGCTCACTCGACGTGGGGGGTGAAGCGCCGGAGGCGGAGACTGTTCGACACGACGAAGACCGAGCTGAACGCCATCGCGGCGCCGGCGATCATCGGGTTGAGCAGGCCCGCCGCCGCCAGCGGAAGCGCGGCGATGTTGTACGCGAAGGCCCAGAACAGGTTGCCCTTGATCGTAGCCAGCGTCCGGCGCGAGAGCCCGATCGCGTCGGCGGCCACGCGCAGGTCGCCACGGACCAGCGTCAGGTCGCTCGCCTCGATCGCCACGTCGGTGCCGGTGCCCATCGCGAGCCCGAGGTCGGCCTGGGCCAGGGCTGCGGCGTCGTTGACGCCATCCCCGACCACGGCCACGACGAGACCCTGTGCCTGCAAGCCCTTGACGACGTCCACCTTCTCCGAGGGAAGCACCTCGGCGATGACGTGGTGGGTCTCGATCCCGACCTCTGCGGCCACGGCACGAGCGGCACGCTCGTTGTCGCCGGTCAGCAGCACCGGCCGCAGCCCGAGCGCCTTGAGCTCCGACACGGCGCGCGCCGACGTCGGCTTCACCTCGTCGCTGACGACCAGGACACCGCGAGCCGCACCGTCCCAGGCGACGACGACCGCCGTGCGACCGGCGGCCTGAGCTTCGTCGACGGCCTGCTCCAGCTCGGCCGGAAGCGCCACCGCCCAGTCCGCGACGAACCCCGGACGGCCCACGACGACCGCCATCCCGGCGCCTGCGGCCGCACCGTCCGTCGCGCCCACGCCGGCCGGCGCAGACACGACCCCCTGGACGCCGAGACCGTCGGTGCTCGCGAAGCCATTCACAGCCGGCAGCGACCCGAACCGGGCCCGGGCATCCGTGGCGATGGCCGCCGCGATCGGGTGCTCGGACGCGTCCTCGACCGCCCCCGCGAGACGCAGCACGTCGTCGGCCTGCTCACCGTCCGCCGCCACCACTGACTGCAGGACCATCCGGCCCGTCGTCACGGTCCCGGTCTTGTCGAGCACGATCGTGTCGACCCGGCGGGTCGACTCGAGCACCTCGGGGCCCTTGATGAGGATGCCGAGCTGGGCGCCGCGCCCCGTGCCGACCATCAGAGCCGTCGGGGTCGCGAGGCCTAGTGCGCACGGGCAGGCGATGATGAGCACGGCGACGGCAGCGGTGAAGGCCGCCGATGCACCGGCCCCGGTTCCGATCCAGTAGCCGAGAGTCGCCACCGCGAGCGCGATGACGATCGGCACGAAGATGCCGGAGATGCGGTCGGCCAGGCGCTGCACGGGCGCCTTGCCGTTCTGGGCGTCCTCGACGAGCCGGGCCATCTGCGCCAGCTGGGTGTCCGCCCCGACGCGGGTCGCCCGGACGACGAGTCGGCCCCCGGCGTTGACGGTCGACCCGACGACGGCATCGCCGGGACCCACCTCGACCGGCACCGACTCGCCCGTGAGCATCGAGGCGTCCACCGCCGAGGTGCCCTCCTCGACGACGCCGTCGGTCGCGATCTTCTCGCCGGGCCGGACGACGAACCGCATGTCGACCGTGAGCGAGCCCACCGGCATACGCTCCTCGGTCGGTCCGTGCGGCCCGTCGCGCAACACCGAGACCTCCTTGGCGCCCATCTCGAGCAGGGCCCGGAGTGCGGCGCCGGCCCGGCGCTTGGAGCGTGCCTCGAAGTAGCGGCCCGCGAGGATGAACGTCGTCACGCCGGCCGCGGCCTCGAGATAGATGTTCCCCGAGCCGTCGGTGCGAGCGATGGTGAGCTCGAACGGGTGGGTCATGCCGGGCATCCCGGCCGTGCCCCAGAAGAGCGCGTAGACCGACCATCCCAGCGCGGCGATGGTGCCGAGCGAGACGAGCGTGTCCATGGTCGTGGTGCCGTGGCGCAGGTTGGTCCACGCCGCGCGGTGGAACGGCCAGCCGCCCCACACCACGACCGGGGCCGCGAGCGTGAGGGAGAGCCACTGCCAGCTGGTGAACTGCAGGGCCGGGACCATCGCCATGGCGATGACCGGGATGGTGAGCAGCGTCGACACCACGAGCCGCTGCCGGAGCGAGCGCACGTGCTCGTATGCCGCCTGGCCGGGCTCGTCGCTGCCGTGGCCGTCCGCGCGGCGCTCGGTCGCGCTGCGCTCGGCATCCTCGGGCGGCGAGGTGACGGGCGGGGGCACGGTCGCGCCGTATCCGGCCGCCTCGACGGTGCCCACGAGGTCGTGGAGCGACACGGTGCCGGGGAACTGGACCTTGGCCTTCTCCGTGGCGTAGTTGACCGTCGCCGTGACGCCCTCGAGCCGGTTGAGCTTGCGCTCGATGCGGTTCGCGCACGACGCGCAGGTCATGCCCGTGATCTCGAGCTCGACCGCGTCAGTTGCCGCGGGCAGGTCGAGTGGGCTGATCGCGGCCATCAGTGCCCTCCTCCGTGGCTGTCGCTGGGGGTCATGGGCGCCGGGCTACCTTGTGGCGCAGTGCCACTCGCGCGGACCACGAAGGACGCGGTGCGCACGACGCCCTCGTGCTGGAAGTCGAGGTGCAGCCGGTAGATGCCCGCGCTCGGCGCGGTGGTGTGGAAGACGACGTCCGGGCCGGGGCGGGTCTGCCCGTCGCCGGGCTCGCCGTCGGGATGCACATGCAGGTAGGCCAGGTCGCCGTCGCGGAGGGCGACGAGATGGCCGTAGGCGCCGAGGTAGGGATCGAGGTGGGTGACCGGCTTGCCGTCCTTGGTGACTGACAGGGTGAGCCGTGCGTCCGCGCCGGCGACGAGGTCGCCCGCGAGCGTGACGGCATACCCCTCGACGTATGCCGTCCGCGACGCGGCAGGGGTGGGCACCGGCTGGAAGTCGCCGGCCACCGACAGGTCCGCGCCCAGCGTCAGGGGCGACGCACCGGTGGCGGTGAAGTCGGCGAAGAGCCGCCACGTGCCCGGCCGTAGGTCGAGCCTGGTCGACCACGTGCCGTCGGCGGCCAGCGTCGGGTGGACGTGCTGGAAGCCGGACTGGTCGCGGCGCACGGCGATGAGGTGCAACTGCTTCTCGTGGGCGATGTCGAACGCCGTCACCGGCTTGCCGTCGGGGCCCGCGATCGTGAACGAGACGGGCACGCCGGCTCCGGCCGCGGCGGTGGGCGTCGCGAGCTTCAGCGCGTACCCCTCTTGGGCGACCGCGAGGCCGCCGGGCAGCTCGCTGGCGGGCTCGTTCGGAGAGCCCATGGATGGAGAGCCGTGTCCGTGGGCGTCGGCACCGGACTGGTCGTGACCCGCGGTCGCCGCGGTCATCGGGGTATCCGACCCGACGAGCGACCCGACGCCGAGTGCGACCGCGAAGACCGCAGCCAGCCCGACCGCGAACCCGGTGACCTTCGTCGTGGTCGACAGGTCGTCGATCCTCATGAGGCATCCGCCAGCGCGTAGCCGGCCTCCTCGACGGCGGCGCGGACCGACGCGGCATGGACCGGCGCGGTGCTCGTCACCGTGAGCTGCCCGGAGGCGAGGTCGACGACGACCTCGTGGACGCCCGGGATGGCCCCGACCTCCTCGGACACCGACGAGACGCAGTGCCCGCAGGTCATCCCGAGGACGGTGTAGGTGCTGGTCTGGCTCATGGTCGTGCCCCTTCGAGTCGGTGTGACGTACATCTCTTAATACCCCTAGGGGGTACCCTCGCTACCACCATAGCGCCTCCTCGACATACCCGCTAGGGGTATCCCTGGCTGGAGTCCTGTCGGTATGCCGGGTTCGGCGCGCGTCGCGCCTGGACTGATGAGCCAGTCCGGCGTGCGTCTCGCCTGGACCGACGAGCGAAGCGAGCGCCAGCGAGCGAGCCGAGGAGGGAAGGCGTGACGTCAAGGCGCGCCGGACCCGCGAGCGGAGCGAGCGCGAAGATATGGCGAGCGCCAGCGAGCGAGTCGAGGGTTCGGGGCGCGTCACGTCTGGACCGACGAGCGAAGCGAGCGCCAGCGAGCGAGTCGAGGAGGGAAGGCGTGACGTCAGGCAGCGCCGAACTGGCGAGCGGAGCGAGCCCAAAGATAGGGAAGGCGTGACGTTAAGGCGCGCCGGACACGGCGAGCGGAGCGAGCCCATGTGATGGTGGGGGGCTAACGTGCAGAGGCATGGCTCGCTCGCGCAAGGCACGTCTGGCCGACATCGACGACATCGCGCTCGCGTTGCCCGAGGTCACTCGCGACCCTCCGAGCGGCGGCCGGCCGTCGTACCAGGTCGGCGGCAAGGTGTTCGCCTTCGCGCGCGGCCCCCGCAAGGACGCCTTCGACCCCGAGACCGGCGAGCTCTACACCGACGTCCTCGCCTTCCAGTGCACCCCCGAGGACAAGCAGTCGATGGTCGCCGACGCGGACTCGCCGTGGTTCACCACGCCCCACTGGAACGGGTACAACGCCGTGCTGCTCCTGGAGCGCGACCTCGGCCGCCTCACCGTGGCCGTGCTGCGCGAGGTGATCACCGACGCCTGGCTGAGACGGGCACCGAAGCGGCTCGCCGCCCGCTACCTCGACGGCGAGCCATGACGGAGAAATACCCCGCCTGGGTATGATGTTGTCGTCCACGAGGAGGTGCCATGCCTGGATACACCGGCAGCAAGGACGACTACCTGAAGCGGCTACGCCGTATCGAGGGGCAGGTGCGCGGCGTGCAGAAGATGGTCGACAGCGACACCTACTGCATCGACATCCTGACCCAGGTCAGCGCGATCACCAAGGCGCTGCAGGCCGTGAGCCTCGGCCTGCTCGAGGACCACGTCTCGCACTGCGTGGTGGACGCTGCCCGCGAGTCTGACGAGGCGGCCCAGATCAAGGTCCGCGAGGCGGCCGACGCGATCGCTCGCCTCGTCCGGAGCTGAGCCGTCCCCGGCACCCCCGACCGACCGAGGAGGACCCATGACCGCAAGCACCCTGACCGAGATCACCGTCGCCGGGATGACGTGCGGGCACTGCACGGCCGCCGTGAGCGGGGAGCTGTCCGCGATCCCTGGCGTCACCGTCGTCATGGTCGACCTCCGCCCGGGGGCCGACTCTCCCGTGACCGTCACGAGCGAGGGGCCGCTCGACCCATCCGTCATCGAGGCCGCCGTCGCCGAGGCGGGCTACGCGCTCCGATGAGCAACGGCGAGGCGCCGGTCAACCCGCCCAGGCCTGAGGCAGCTGAGCCCTCAGGGCAGGTCCGCCTCGCGATCACCGGGATGACCTGTGCGTCCTGCTCGGCCCGGATCGAGCGCAAGCTCGCCAAGGTCGCGGGCGTCAGGTCGGCGACCGTCAACCTCGCGACGGAGAAGGCGTTCGTCAGCTACTTGCCCCCCGTCACCACCGACCAGATCGTCGCCGAGGTGGAGAAGACCGGCTACGGCGCCCGCGTCCTGGACGACACCGGAGCGGGCCACAAGCCGGCCGCCGGCGCTCTCCTCGAGAAGCTGCGGGCCTCCCACCAGGACCACCCGGGGCACGACACGCATGCCGGTCCTCAGCACCCCGACCACGACGCTGGGCACTCTGGGCACTCTGGGCATGCTGGGCAGGGGGCGAACCACCTCGAGCACCCGCTGGCGCAGACGTCTCTGCGTCCGCGCCTCCTGGTCGCGGTCGCGCTCACGGTGCCGCTGGTCGTGCTCGCCATGCTGCTGCCCGACCATCCCGTGAGCGCCTGGCTACAGCTCGCGCTCGCGACGCCCGTCGTCGTGTGGTGTGCCTGGCCGTTCCACCGCGCCGCGACCATCGCCGCGCGGCACGCCGGGTCCACGATGGACACCCTCGTCTCGCTCGGCGTGCTCGCGGCATACGGCTACTCCCTGGTCGAGCTCGTGACCCACCCCGGCGGAGGCGGGACCCTGTACTTCGAGGTGGCGGCTGTCGTCACGACGTTCCTGCTTCTGGGGCGGTCCCTCGAGGCGCGCGCGAGCGACTCCGGCAAGGAGGCTCTGCGCTCCCTCCTGGACCTGGGCGCCAAGGACGTCGCCGTGCTGCGCATCGACCCTCGGACCCGGACCACGAGCGAGCTGAGGATCCCGGTGGACCAGCTCGTCGTCGGCGACCAGTTCCTGGTGCGGCCCGGCGAGAAGATCGCCACCGACGGGATCGTCCTCGACGGCAACAGCGCGGTCGACGCCAGCCTGGTCACCGGCGAGTCGACGCCGGTCGACGTCACCCCGGGCGCCGAGGTGACGGGCGGCTCGGTCAACACCACGGGCCGGCTCGTCATCGAGGCCAGGCGGGTCGGGTCCGACACGATGCTGGCCGGCATCCAGCGGCTCGTCGAGCAGGCCCAGACCGGCAAGGCGGACGTGCAGCGCCTGGCCGACAGGGTGTCCGCGGTCTTCGTGCCGGCCGTCCTCGTCGTCGCGCTCGGCACCTTCGTCGCGTGGCTGCTCACCGGCCATGACCTGGCCCGCGCCCTCGCGGTCGCGGTGACCGTGCTCATCATCGCCTGCCCGTGCGCCCTCGGCCTCGCCACTCCGACCGCCCTGCTCGTCGGCACCAGCCGGGGCGCGCAGCTCGGCACCCTCATCAAGGGCCCGCAGGTCCTCGAGAACACCCGCCGCGTCGACACCGTGGTCCTCGACAAGACCGGCACCGTGACCACGGGCGAGCTCCGGCTCAGCAGCATCGCCGTGCTCGGCCGGCTGTCGAAGAGGGCCGCGCTCACCGCGGCCGCTGCGGTCGGGCAGGGCAGCGAGCACCCCATCGCCGACGCGATCGTCTCAGGGGCGGCCCTGGCTCAGATCGACCTGCCCCGCATCCGCGACTTCTCCGCCAACCCGGGCGAGGGCGCCAGCGCGAGGATCAAGGACACCGAGGTCACGGTCGGCAAGGCCGCACTGTTCGAGACCGTCGACGCCGAGCTCCTCGAGCACGCCGCTACGCACGCGGGGACGACGGTCTTCGTCGGGTGGGACGGCATCGCACGGGCGGCGCTCACCGTCGAGGACACCGTCCGCGACAGCTCGACGGCCGCGGTGCGGCGGCTGCGCGGCCTGGGTCTGACGCCCTACCTGCTCACCGGCGACGCGGCCGGCAACGCGCGGGGCGTCGCCGACGAGGTCGGGATCGACCCCGACAAGGTGCGCGCCGACGTGCTGCCCGCGGACAAGCACGAGGTGGTCAAGACACTGCAGGCCTCGGGACGCGTCGTGGCCATGGTGGGGGACGGGGTGAACGACGCCGCCGCGCTCGCACAGGCCGACCTCGGCCTCGCCATGGGCTCGGGCACCGACGTCGCGATGGACTCCGCCGACATCGTCCTCGTCCGGTCGGACCTCGACGCCGTCGGTGACGCCATCGGTCTGTCCCGGCAGACGCTGCGCGTGATCCGGCAGAACCTCGCGTGGGCCTTCGGGTACAACACCGCCGCCATCCCGCTGGCCGCGTTCGGCCTGCTCAACCCGATGATCGCGGGCGGGGCCATGGCCCTGTCGTCCGTTCTCGTCGTCACGAACTCACTGCGCCTCAAGCGCTACGGCCGCTGACGGCATACGTGGGAATGCCGGACGGCGGCCGTCCCACGTGGGGAGCGGCCGCCGTCCGGATGCGAGCGACAGGTGTCGGTTCAGATGGTGACCTTGCCGGCCGGGGTGTCGAAGGTGACCGAGAGCAGGCCCGGCGTGCCGTGCGGGGCGACGAACGTGAAGTCGATGCCGCCCTTGTCGAACGTGTCCTCCGGACCGAGCCACTCGCGCACCCGCTTGGGGTCGCCGGCGATCTGGAGGTTGTCGATCGAGACGGACGTGTCGGCACCGGCCGAAGGGTGGACCGTCATGTCGTCCCACTCGATGAAGTAGGGCACCTGCGGGTCGGCCATGAGGCCCTTGATGCCGAGCTGGCGCCACTTGAGCTCGGTGCCGTCCGGGCGGTGCCGGTTGCCGTCGACGGCGTCGCGGCCGAGGCGGCGCTCCACCTTGCTGATGTCGTCGACCGCGACGACCCAGCCGAGCCACCCGCCGCCGGCCTCTGACCGGGCCCGGACGGCCTGACCGAAGGGCGCCTTGTCGGAGGCCGGGTGGTCAAGCACCTCGACGACCTCGACATAGTGGTCCTTGGCCAGCGGGAAGATCACGTTGCGGGTGCCGAACCGGGGGTGCACACCGCCGTCGACGGGGGCCACGCCGATCAGCCTGGACAAGCGGTCGGCCGTGGCCTTCAGGCCTCCGGCCTCCGCTGCATACGACACATGGTCAACTCGCATACAGAACATCGTGACACACCCGATGGGGTGCTCTTGACCACCCCTCCCCTGCCCTGCTCGGCCCCCGCCTGTGGTCGAGTGAGCGCTCCGTCCCACGCATGACGGCGCACGCTGCGCTCAGGCGCGTGACTCGTGGGACGGAGCGCTCACTCGACCTGCGAGGTTCCGCTGGCGCACTGCCTCGTAGAGGACGATCGCTGCGGAGGCGGCCACGTTGAGGCTGTTCGCCTTGCCGTGCATGGGGATTCGAACCAGCTGGTCGGCTGCTGCAAGGAGCGTGGCGTCGGCGCCGTGCTTCTCGGCACCCACGGCGACGGCGACGCGCCCGGTCAGGTCGACGTCGGTGTGGAGCAGGTCCGTCTCCGGCGTGGTCACGATGAGCCGCACGTCGTGGGCCCTGAGCCAGTCGAGCGCCTCGGCCGTCGTGCCGCTCGCGACGGGCACCGCGAAGACCGTTCCCTTGCTCGCGCGCACGACGTTGGGGTTGCCCCAGTCGGTGACGGGGTCGGCGGCGACGACCGCGTCGACGCCGGCCGCGTCGGCGGTCCGCAGCATCGCCCCGAGGTTGCCGGGCTTCTCGACGCCCTGGGACAGCAGCGTCAGATGGTCGGGCCCGTCGACCTGAAGGTCGGCCACCGGGCCGCCGACGGCCCGGACCACCGCGAGCAGGCCGTCGGGGCCCTCGCGGTAGGACACCTTCTCGAATGCCGGTCGAGCCAGGTGCACGATCTCGACCCGGTCGGCGCGCAGCCGGTCGATCAGGTCGGCCTGCTGGCCGATGTGCTGCGAGCCGGCCCGCCCAGCGACGCTGAAGAGCTCCTCACAGACGTAGACCGCGACCGGCCGCACCCCCGCGGACAGCGCGAGACCGATCTCCTCGTAACCCTCGACGAGGGTCTGCGCGGTCTCCTCACGCGTGCGACGACGACGCAGCGACAGCAGTCCCTTGAGGCGCGGGTTGGACGCAGAGGTGATGCTGAGCTCGCGAGCGGGGGGCGTCGTCATGGCAGGCCCAGCATCGCACCCCTTGGGAGTGTCGGGGGTGTCTCCTAGCGTGGACCCACGGGCAGGCGCCGCTCGCAGGGCCTGCCGGAGCCCACCCGAGCGCACCCAAGCAGGAGGATCTCGTGACTTCGCTCAGCGACCGGCCCAACACCGCGCTGCTCGTCGTCGACGTGCAGAACGATGTCGTCGGCAACGCGTGGAACCGCGACGGCGTCATCGCCAACATCAACACCCTCGTCGACAAGGCACGCGCGCAGAACGTCCCCGTCATCTGGGTCCAGCACTCCGACGAGGGTATGCCGCAGGGCTCGCCGGGGTGGGAGTACGTCGCCGAGCTCACCCGGCTGGCCGACGAGCCCCTGGTCCACAAGGAGTACAACGACTCGTTCGAGGACACGGATCTCGAGGAGCGCCTCGCCGAGCGCAAGGTCGGCCGCCTGGTCGTCACCGGCGCGCAGACCGACGCCTGCATCCGCTCGACGCTGCACGGCGCCCTCGTGCGCGGGTACGACGCGACCCTCGTCGGCGACGCCCACACGACGGAGGACCTCCGCCCGTGGGGCATCCCGGTCAGCCCCGACCAGGTCGTCGCACACACGAACGCCTACTGGTCGGAGTCCAAGGCCAAGGGCCGCAAGGGTGGCACGGTCCCCACCGCGGAGGTGGACTTCTCCGCCGAGGCCTGACGGGGGCTCCCGGGCTGGTGCGGTCCTCGGCCCAACCCACCCCGCTGGGGGTGGACGCGAACCACCCGGCCCGGTGGCAGCGTCGTCTGCATCGTCCAAAGGCACGGCGGGAGGAAAGTCATGACCGATGCACTAGTAGGGCCGATCGACTATCTGGCGGTGGAGTTCCCGGCGGCCAGGCTCGAAGGCAAGGCGATGCAGGCCATCGTCGATCTGGTGGAGGCCGGGATCATCCGCGTCCTCGACATGCGGGCTGCGGTCGTCGACGCCGACGGCGTCATGAGCGCCGTGGCGCTCACCGATCTCGACGGCGACGGGATCCTCGACCTCGCGGTCTTCGAGGGCGTCGAGTCCGGGCTGCTCGGCGACGACGACCTCCAGGAGTCGGCCTCGCTCATCGCGCCGGGCAACGGCGTCGGCCTCATCGTGTACGAGAACACGTGGGCGGGGCCGTTCGTCGCCGCGCTGCGTGAGGTGGGCGCGGAGGTCATCTCCAGCGGCCGCATCCCGGCCACCGAGGTCCTCGACGCGCTCGACCAGCTCGAGGCCGCCGAGGGAGCCTCCGGGGCCGGCCAACCGGAACCGGTCTGAACCAACCCGCGATCGAGTGGAACACGAGAGGAACTGACATGGGCCTGATAGGTGGAATGGCACGCACGGCTGTCGTCGCGGGCACGGCGACCGCCGTCTCGAACCGCGTCTCCCGGCGCCAGGCAGGTCGCTGGGCTGCACAGGACCAGCAGCAGTACGAGCACGAGCAGTACCAGCAGCAGCAGGCACAGCAGCAGTACCAGCAGCAGTACGCCCCACCGCCTCCGCCGCCGCCTGCCCCTGCGGCACCCGCCGGCAGCGGGACCGACGACATGATCGCCCAGCTGGAGAAGCTCGGGCAGCTCAAGGCGGCGGGCATCCTCACCGACGCCGAGTTCGAGGCCCAGAAGGCGAAGCTGCTCGCCGGCTGACCACCGCTGACCACCGCACTGTCCGGTTGACCGCCGGTTCGTCCGGCTGGTCGTTCACCCCCAGCGGGTGAGTGCGGTCCCGACCGCGCCAGAAGTGCTGCGCACCCGGCGTCCCCCTGGTTACCGTGCCAGGAGGACGCCGGGTCACGCATGTCTGGGGTCGTGCATCGGGAGGGTCACGTGGATCGATCCACACCGTCGAGCTCGCTGGTTCAGCGCGGGCGCTTCGACTCGCCTTTCTTCAGGTCCAAGTTCCGCGTGCCGTCGACGCCGGACCACTTCGTCACGCGCCCGCGCCTGACCGAGCTGCTCGAGGAGCTCGCCGACCTTCCGGTCACCGCCCTGGTCGCACCGGCGGGAGCCGGCAAGACCGCGCTGGCCGCCGACTGGGTGCGTCGCGGCGCGCGCCGTGCCGTCTGGCTCGCCCTCGATGACGCCGACGGGGAGCCGGCCCAGTTCTGGGCCTCGATGATGACCGCCCTCGACGGGCTGGCGGCGGGAGTGGCCGACCGGGCGCTGCCGCTGGTGCGCAGGACCCATGGCCTCGAGGACGCCCTGCGCGTGCTGGGTGAGGATCTCGAGCTCGCGGACCCGCCTTCGGCGGTGCTCGTCATCGACGATCTGCACCATCTGGGCGAGGACGCGGTGAGCCGGGCCACACTCGTCTCGTTCGTGGAGCACCGACCGCCGTGGCTGCACCTGATGCTGCTCAGCCGGCACCACCTGGCCCTGCCCGTGGACCGCTTGCGGGCTCGCGGCGAGCTCGCCGACATCGCCTTCGACGTCCTGCGCTTCTCGGACACCGAGGCCACCGAGATGCTGACCGGCCTGTGCCCGTCGGTGCCGCCCGAAGTCCTCTCGGAGGTCGCCGACCGCTCGGGCGGGTGGGCAGCTGCCCTGCAGCTGGCGGCCCTGGCCATCCGGGTGAACCGCGTGCCGCAGAGCACCGACGCATCGGACAGGTCGGCCCTCGCGCCGGGCTCGGACCGGCTGATCGACCACTACGTCTGGCACGAGGTGCTCGAGGGCGAGCACGAGGAGATGATCGACCTACTCCTTCGCATCTCGGTCGTCGACCGGGTCAACTTCGGTCTCGCCGAGGCACTGAGTGGTCGCAGCGATGCCGGCGACCTGCTCATGGAGGCGGAGTCGAGGGGTCTGTTCGTCACCAGCCTCGACGCTGGCGGCTGGTTCGAGGTGCACAGCCTGGTCCGCGAGATGCTGCTCGCCGAGCTGGGGCGCCGCTGGCCGGAGCGGCTGCTCGAGCAGCACGCCCGTGCGGCGCACTGGTTCGAGAGCGTCGGCGACGAGCCGGCAGCGCTCGAGCAGTGGCTCGAGGCCGGCGAGCCGCGACAGGCCCTGCGCCTGCTGTCCGACATCGCGGTCAGCCTGGTCGACGCGGGCCGCAGGTCGGTCGTCCGCCGGGTCGTGGCAGACATCCCCCCGGAGGTGTCGAGCGCGGACCTGGACTCGATGGTGCGGTTCGCCTGGTGCCAGCTGATGGTCGACCGTCGCGGATTCCTCGACGCTCTCGCCCGGGCCGAGCTCGCCGCGAGGGTACGCACGCCCGGCGATGCCGACTCGGTCGACAGCGCCGGAGCGGGCGCCATCGAGGTCCTCCAGTCGGCTGCCGCCCTCGTCAACGGCGACTGGCGGGCCGGAGAGGACGCCGCCCGCGACGCCCTCGCGGCATTCGGCACCGAAGCGCTCGGACACCCGCTCGGCCGCTTCGCGTGGGGGCTGGTCGCGCACGGGATCGCCCTCGACGAACGGTGGGACGACGACGGCCCCGAGGTCGGCGAGGTGCGGGTCCAGGTCGGAGCGGACCCGGAGCGCCGGCTGGCCCACGAAGGGGCCAGGGCGGTCGGCCTCGTCCTCGCCGGCCACCCGCTCGACTCGCTGCGCGTCGCTGCCGGCATCCGGCACGTCACCCAGGCCGGGGACCGGGCCTCGCTGCGCACCGAGCTCGACCTCGCCGGCGCCATCGCGGCGCGCGAGCTCGGGGACCGCGAGCGCGCCGAGTCGGCCCTGCACGCGCTGGCCGACCAGCCGGCATACCCGAGCACCTACGTCCAGGTCCTGGCGCTCCTCGAGCTCGTGGCCGCGCGGGTCGCCGACGACGACCTCGCGGCGGCCGACGCGCTGTTCCAGCGCGGTCGCGAGCTGTGCCAGGAGCAGTTCGCCGGGGCGGGCGCGATGACGTGGCTGGCCGGCGCAGGGGCCGCGCTCGCGCTGGCCGGGGATGACGTCGATGCCGCCGAGCACTGGGCGGAGCGGGTCGGCGACCCCTTCTGGGGGCCGGTCTGGGCTGCCCGCATCGACACCGCGCGCGGGAGGTATGCCGCGGCGACCGACGCGCTCGAGACCGCCGTTCCGCGGTGTGCCCGGCACCGCGTGGTGCGTGGCCTGGTCCTCGCGCGTGCCACGGTCGACGACCGCGAGCGGGCCCTCAAGGCCGTCGAGGAGGCCATCGAGCTCGCGGCGGAGCATGGCATGCTTCGCACCGTCGCGTCCGAGGCCAGCGGCCTCGTCGACCTCGTCGAGCTCTCGGCCTGGCGGGTGCCGGACGGGTGGATGGATCGGTTCCGGCGGGCGGTCGTGCTCGGGCACGAGGAGGCGGCGACCCCGTTGCCACGCCTCGTCGAGGGGCTCACGGACCGCGAGCGCGACGTGCTGCGCCTGTTGCCGAGCCGGCTGACCCTGCGTGAGATCGCCTCGGAGCTGTTCGTCTCGCAGAACACGCTGAAGTTCCACCTGCGCGTCATCTACCGCAAGCTCGGCGTCAACTCCCGGGCCGAGGCGGTCGAGCAGGCGCGGCGGCTCCGGTTGCTGTCGTGGGGCAGCGGGTCAAGCGGGCCGGCCGGCTCGGCGGGGTCGCAGGGCAGCACCTCAGCCACCCTGCGCGCCCATGGCAGGCACCTGCGCTAGGACCCGACGATCTTGGCCTGCTGACGCTCGAACTCCTCCTCCGACAGCAGGCCGCGGTCGACCAGGTCGAGCAGCTCCCGCACCTGGTCGACACGACTGGGCACGGGGGACGGAGCCGCGTCGTCGCGACGGTCGAGGTCCGGCGCATCACGCAGCAGGTCGGCGTGACGACGACGCGACGTGCCGCTCCCGGCGTCCATCAGACCTCCTCGTTCTCGAGGTCGAAGCGCGCGTGCGATCGACGCGACTGCTCGAGACGGTGCCGCGGGATGCGCTCGCCGCCGAGGATCTGGCCGCCGCTCGTCCGCGCGGCGTCCGCGAGCTGTTGAGCCCAGCGGTCCTCGGCCACGACGATGAGCGCCGACGATCCCGCCGGCATACCCCGGCACGCGAGAGCGATGTCGTCGTCGCTGAGCAACCCGGCCGCGCCCAGGCCGCTCCCGTCGGCGCCGTGCAGGCGCCGCAACCCCGGCAGATACTCCGGCTCGACGACCGACACCCGCCCGGCGAGGTCGGAGGTCACGCCGACGACGTCGAGAATCCTGATCTGGGACGTGTCGACGAGGCGCTTGAGGGCGTCGGCCACGGGGACCGCCGAGGAGAGCTCCGGCAGCGCGACGACCACGTACTCCACCAGGTCCAGATCTGGCGCGTTGTCTGGTGTGGTGTCTGGTGTGTCCCGGGCCGGCGAGCCCCGCCCCTCGTCGCCTGTCATCGCAAACCTCCAGACAATGCAGGCGGCGCGCAGAGGGTTGCACGAGCCGCTCGTCGAGCCGTCCTGCCCTGAGCTCCGTCGGTTAGTGGCGCCATGCTGTCCGCTCGGCGGGTAGTCGCACACCACCCTCACCGGGGTAGGCGACCCCTCCTGGCCCTGAGGCCCCTGGGGCCTTGACACGATCCTGACATCGGCGTGATGTGCCTGGGTCCGCGCGTCACTACGCTCGCACCGTGTCCACCGACCGGCCGGGTCCGGCCTCACAGCAGCGTGGCCTCGTGCTCGTCGCCGAGGACGAGCCCGCGATCGCGGACGTCCTTCGCCTCAACCTGCGCGCAGCCGGCTACGGCGTCGAGGTCGTCGCCGACGGTCAGGCCGCTCTCGAGGCCGTGCACGACCTTCGCCCGAGCGCAGTCGTGCTCGACATCGGCCTGCCGACGCTCGACGGGATCGAGGTGTGCCGTCGCCTGCGCGGCAGCGGTGACTGGACGCCCGTGCTCTTCGTGACGGCTCGCGACGACGAGATCGACCGGATCCTCGGCATCGAGCTCGGAGCCGACGACTACATCACCAAGCCGTTCTCTCCGAGGGAGCTGGTAGCCCGGCTCGGCGGGGTGCTGCGACGCGTCCGGGGTGACGCGGTGGTTCCCGAGGTGCTCAGGCACGGACCGCTGCGCGTCGACCTCGCCAGCCACGAGGTCCGTGTGGCCGGACGCGCGGTGGCGCTGACCGCGACCGAGTTCGACCTGCTCGTCCACCTGATGCGCCGTCCCGGCGTCGTCTTCACCAGGGAGCAGCTGCTCAGCGATGTCTGGGGGTACGCCTCGACGGCCGGCGGCCGGACCGTGGACGTGCATGTGGCCCAGGTGCGCGCGAAGCTCGGAGACGCCAGCCCGATCCGCACCGTGCGTTCGGTCGGGTATGCCGCCGAGCGCGCTCACCGGGACGACGCGGAGCAGGGCTGATGGCGTCGCGAGGCTCCCTCTCGAGCCGGATCACCCTGCTCGCGGTGGGGATCGCGATCCTCACCGCGCTGCTCGCCGGGGCGCTCGCAGTCGGGCTGACCCGGTCACCGGCTGACGCGTCGGCGCGCGGCACCCTGTCGCGGATCGCGGACGGAGCCGCGGTGCGCGCGGACACGGGCGCAGCGGCCCTGGTGTCCCAGGCCCGGGCGGTGCGGACCCTTCGGGTGCTGGGGATCGAGTCGGCAAGCGTCGGAAGGGGCGGCGCGGTCACGTCGACGAGCGCCCTCGCGCGGCTGGCCCTCACCCCGGCGCGACAGCGGGCCCTGCTCGCGGGCCATCCGGTTTCGGCCCGCGACGACCTCGAGGGGGCCCGGGTCCTCGTCGAGGGTCGCCCGACGGATGCAGGCGGCATCCTGCTCGTGCAGCGCCAGTCGGACGCGACCGCCGAGTCCGACCTGCTCGTCCGGCGGGTCCTGCTCGCCCTGGCGATCGCGGCGGTCGTCGCGGTCGTCGTCAGCGCCGCGGTCGCGCGGCGCCTCTCTGGCCCGCTGCGGCGGACTGCGGACGCCGCGCACGCCCTCGCTGCCGGACGGCGCGACGTGGCGGTCCCGGTGGAGGGACCTCACGAGGTCGCCGAGGTCGCGAGCGCCCTCAACACCCTGACCGGCTCGCTGTCGAGGTCGGAGGGCCGCCAGCGCGACTTCCTCCTGTCGGTGTCGCACGACCTGCGCACGCCCCTGACGGGGATCAGCGGGTATGCCGAGTCGCTCGCGAGCGGGGTCGTGCCGCCAGAGGACGCCCCACGGGTCGGCGCGGTGGTGCTCACCGAGGCCAAGCGCCTCGAACGGCTGGTCGGCGACCTGCTCGACCTGGCCCGTCTGGGCTCCGACCAGCCGAGTCTCACCCCTGAGCGGGTGGACCTGGTGGCCCTCGGCGGTGAGCTGGCTGACGTGTGGTCGCGGCGATGCGGTGCGGTCGGCGTTCCCTTCTCGTACGTCCACGGCGTGTCGGAGGCCTGGACGACGACCGACCCCGCGCGGGTCCGCCAGCTCGTCGACGGCTTGCTGGAGAACGCGCTGCGGGTCACGCCGTCGGGGCGCCCGATCGTGGTCGAGATCCGGGTGGACGGCTCCGGCTCGGCCGTCGCGGCCGTCGTCGAGGTGCGTGACGGCGGACCGGGCCTGACCGACGACGACATCGCGGTGGCCTTCGAGCCGTCCGTGCTCCACGACCGCTACCGCGGCATCCGGCCCGTCGGGACCGGGCTGGGCCTGGCCATCGTCGGGCGCCTGGCGACCCTGCTCGGCGGCACCGTCGAGGCCGGCCACGCCGCCGAGGGCGGCGCCCGGTTCACGCTCCGCCTCCCCACCCCCGCGCCCACCTCCGCGTCCACCTCCGCGTCCACCTCCGCGTCCACCTCCGGGCCCACCTCCGGGTCGATGTACTACCGCGTCGAATAGGCCGCGCTGATACATCGACCGGGAGTGGACTGGGCGGTGGAGGGCGGCCCCTCCGCCGCGACCGGCCCGTCTCCGGTCGCGGCGGGAAGCCACCCTCAGCTCGTCGCGCTAGGGGAGGAAGAGCTCGACGGCCGGGGCGTCCCACTGTGGAAGACGATGAGACGGGCCGCGGGGTTCGTCGCGCCGACGCCGGTGACGAGGGCCTTGTCGCCCACCGTGACGGCGTCGATGGTCGCGGCCGACCCCCTGCCTGCCACCCGCACCCTGACCTTCGTGTCGGGGGTGACGGCGTAGGTGAGGGTGAAGCCGTCCTTGGCCTTGACCGAGATCGACGTGCTCGACACCCCGGTGACCTGGCCGCGCACGGCCTGGTGCGTGACCGTCCCGTTCGCGCCCTCGGTGACCCACGTGGCGTGCAGGGCGCGAAGCATCCGCGCGCGCAGGCCGACACGGTCGGCCGCACCCACATCAGGCCCGCCGCTCTGGGTCGGGACCTCCGTCGCGGCGGCGACGAGGTCGATCGTGTCGCCGTCGGCGCCGGCCTGCTGCGCCTGCGCCTGCCCCAGGTCAGGGTCCCCCGGCGCCGGCTTGGCGCAGCCGCCCAACGTGACCGCCGCGGCGCCGAGCACCAGCGCGCTCATCGCGGTGGCGGTGGCCCTTCTGATCGTCATGACTGCCTCCCGGCTGCTTCGTCCATGGCTCCAGCCTGGCCCAGCGAGGTCAACGGACGGCACGAGGAGTGTTCGGATCGTGTTCGGCCCGAGGGGACGTCACTCCTCGCCGGCAGCGCGGCGACGCAGCAGGGCCTTCTCGGCGTCGTTCTGCGCCATCTCGGCGGCTTTGGCGAACTCCGCGCGCGCCTCCTCGTCGCGACCGAGCTTGCGCAGCAGGTCTCCTCGGACGCTCGGCAGCAGGTGGTAGTCGGCCAGCGCCTGCGACTCGACCAGTCCGTCGACGACCTCGAGAGCGGGAGCCGGGCCAACGGCATACGACATCGCGACCGCGCGGTTGAGCTCGATGACCGGGGAGGGGCGGACCTCGCCCAGGCGCCCGTAGAGCGTGACGATCTGGCCCCAGTCGGTCGCCTCGGGGGTGCGCGCCCGCGCGTGACACGCGGCGATCGCCGCTTGCAGGACGTACGGCCCCGCCGCGGCGCCGCTGGTGGAGCCGGCATCCGGCATGCCGCTCAGCTCGGTCGCGCGGTCGAGCGCGGCGAGCGCGTGGCGGATGAGCGCCCAGTCCCACCTCGTGCGGTCCTGGTCGAGCAGCAGGACGGGCTCGCCGTCCCGTCCGATCCGAGCTCGGGTGCGCGAAGCCTGGATCTCCATGAGGGCGAGCAGGCCGAGGACCTCGGGCTCCTTGGGCGCCAGGGCGGACAGCACCCGGCCGAGCCTGATGGCCTCCTCCATGAGGTCGCCGCGCACCCAGTCGCGTCCCGACGTCGCGGCATACCCCTCGTTGAAGATGAGGTAGACCACCTCGAGGACGGACGCGAACCGAGGCCCGAGGTCGGCGCCCGAGGGCACCTCGATCGTGACGCCGTCCTGGCTGAGCGTCTTCTTCGCGCGGGAGATCCGCTGCCCGATCGTGGTCTCGGACGTCAGGAAGGCGCGGGCGATCTCGCGCGTCGTGAGACCGCCGATCATCCTCAGCGTCAAGGAGATTCGCGCCTGAGCCGTGAGGACGGGGTGACAGGCGGCGAAGATCAGGCCGAGGACGTCGTCATCGATGTCCTCGAGCGCTGCGTCGAAGTCGGCCTCGGCGAGGTCCGCCACCCGCAGCTCCTCGGCGTGGCCCACCTGCTGCAGCTTGCTCGCGAGGTTGACGTCCCGCCTGATCCGGTCGATGGCGCGGCGTCGGGCGGTAGAGGTGAGCCACGCTCCGGGCTTGCCGGGTATGCCGTCGCGGGGCCACTGCTCCAGCGCCTGGACGAAGGCGTCCTGTGCGAGGTCCTCCGCGAGGCCGACGTCGCCCACGAGCCGGGCGACCACGGCCGTCACCTTGGCAGCCTCCATGCGCCAGACCGCCTCGAGCGTGCGGCGGACGTCGTCGGCATGCGGGGCGGCCTGGTGGGCGGGGGATGACACCCGCCCACTCTTGCACGAGGCGGTGTCAGCGCTGCCGCGGTCGGCCTTCGGCACGGTGAACGCGGGTCGGGCCGGCCCAGCCCGGCCCGGCGGCATACCGAAGGATCCGGCTCGGCGGCAGGGAGGCCGCGCGATACTGGTCCGGTGGCCGAGCCGGGAGCCCTCGTCGGGCGCACCGAGGAACGGGCGGTGCTCCGGCACTGGTTCGACGAAGCCATGTCCGGCGCCGGGCGCCTCGTCCTGGTCAGCGCCTCCGCCGGCATCGGGAAGACACGGCTCGCAGAAGACCTCGCCTCCTCGGCGGGGGTCGACGTCGGGTGGGGGGCCGCCCTCGATGACTCAGCGATGCCGCCCCTGTGGCTGTGGACGCGGGCGCTGCGCGCCTTTCCAGGACCGTCGGAGGCGTTGAGAGCCGCGCTTCACGTCGGGGCGGTCGACCGGGCCGCTGCCGATGCCGCGGCGGCCGAGTTCGCCGCTCACACCATGACGATCGACGCGATCGAGGAGCATGCGCGCACCACTGGCGGACTGTTGCTCGTCCTGGAGGACCTGCACTGGGCGGACGACTCGAGCCTGCGCCTCCTCGACCGGCTGGCCGCTGTCGTGCGCCGGTTCCCGGTGCTCGTGGTGGCGACGCAGCGACGCTCGGCCTCGGCCGAGCTCGCAGCCGCTCTGCCGGGTCTGCTGGCCAGACCCGGCACCGAGATCCTGCACCTGTCCGGCATCTCCGGCGACCAGGCGGGCGAGCTCGTCTCCCAGGTTGTCGTCGCCGCGGACGCACAGGTCGTTCATGCGGTCGCCGAACAGGTCGGCGGCAACCCGCTGTACCTGCGCACGATCGCGCGCGTGGCACCGGACCTCTTGCGACAGCCCAGCTCGGCCACCCAGGTGCTGGCCCGAGTGCCCGAGCTGCGGGACCTGGTCGCGCACGCGTTGAGCGGCCTCGGTCCGGGCGTCGCGTTGGCACAGGCGCTGACCATCCTCGGTGAGGAAGCCGACCTGTCCCTCCTCGCTGAGCTGACGTCGGTCAGCGCGCCGATGGATGCGCTCGCACCCGTCGTCACCGCTGGACTGATCGAGCGGATCGGCGACCGGGTTCGCTTCTCCCACGGGCTGATTCGTGAAGCGGTCTACACGGCGATCCATCCTCACCGACGCGTCGAGCTGCACACGCGGGCGGCGCAGGCACTCGAGCGGCGGGTAACCGACGACGCCGCGCTCGCCGGCGAGATCGCACGCCACTGGTGGCAGACCGACCGACCGGCCGCTGCCGTGAGGTGGGCTGTGGCTGCTGCCGACACGGCCGCCAACGCAGGCGCGTACGCGTCGGCGGCGGCACAGGTGCGCCGGACGCTCGACTTCATCGACAGCAACCCGGGCGCCGACGTCGCGCTCGACGTGGTCTCCGTGCTGCTCGACCTGGCCCGGTACAGCTACCTGGCCGGTGACCTCGTCGCGAGCCTCGGCGCCTGCGAGCGCGTGACCGTCGAGGCGACGCGACGAGAGGACTGGGTCGCCGTGGCACACGCCGCTCTCGTCATCCTGGGCGTCAACGACCCGCAGCTCACGGTCACCCTCGGGCGCATGGCGGCCGACGCGCTGCGCCACCTCGACGAATCCGGCAGCGAGGACCTTGCTCTGCGGGCGCGGCTCGAGGCGCAGGTGGCGGTGACCTCGGCCGACGCCGACGACATGCTGCGCTGGGCCTCGCTCGCCCTGGAACACGCGATCCGAAGTGGCGACCCTGATGCTGAGCTGGATGCGCTTGCAGCCCAGTGGCCCCTGCTCCACCAGCCGGGCCACGGCGCGCGGCGGCTGGAGGCCGGGCTCCGCCTGATCGCGCTGGCCGACACTACGGGCCGGCCGCTGGCAGCCTTGTGGGGTCACACGTGGAGCGTGGACGGCGCGATGGAGCTCCGCGACCTGGCCGCAGCCCGGGCGCACAAGGCCGAGATCGACGCGATGGCGAACCGGCTGCGGCTGCCGATCGTGCGGTGGCACGCTGTGCGCATCGAGGCGGCCTGGGCCGCGATGCAGGGTGACTTCGCGCACGCCGAGCAGTGCTCGGACGAGGCCTTCGAGCTGAGCCGTCAGCTCAACGACGTGTCCGGGGTGGGGATCCACATCGCGTTCCTGCTGGCGATGGCGAACCTCCGCGGGGTCGAACGGATCCTGCCGGCCGAGCTCATGGATGTCGTTGACCGAGCTCCGGCGCTTCCGGTCGTGCAGTCGACCCGCGTCATGGCCCTGTGGTCCGCCGGGCGCCGGGACGAGGCGGCCGTCGCCTTCCGCGCCCTGCCGCTGCGCGACATCGACCCACGGGTGCCCACGTCGTTGGCGATGTCGCTGTATGGGACCGAGCTGGCTCTGCACCTGAACGACCTGGACGCGTGCCGGGTGATGGCGGACCTGTTCGGCAGGTTCCACACGGCCACGCCGACGATCGGGTCGGGAACCGTCGTGTGGTACGGCTCCACGGCCCGCAGCCTCGGGCGCCTTCAGCTCGCGCTGGGCTCGACGGCCGAGGCGATCTGCCTGCTCGAGGAAGGGCTTGCCGTCGACGAGTCGACGGGCGCGCGACCCTACGTGGCGCTCGGCCGGTGGGCCCTGGCCACCGGTCTGGCTCGGCGCGCAGGTCCGGACGACCTGCCGCGGGCGACCGAGCTGGCCCGTCTCGCCCAGTCCGAGGCGGTCCGGCTCGACATGGCCGGCCTGCAGCGGGACGCCGCCGCCCTGCTGTTACAGCTGGCCGACCAGGGCAGCCGCCCCAGGGACTCAGGGCGCCTCACCGCCCGGGAGAGCGAGATCGCGGCGCTGGTCGTGGAAGCCAAGTCCAACCGGGCGATCGCCGAGGAGCTCTTCCTGTCCGAACGCACGGTGGAAGGGCACGTCCGGAACATCCTCGCGAAGGTGGGTGCCACCTCCCGCACCGAGCTGATCCGCCACTTCCTCGGCGGCAGCTGAGCTCCGGCGTGACGCTGCTGTCTGGGCACCCAGGTGAGCCGAGCTGACGCACCGCTCTTGGTGACCCGACTGGGTGAAGAGCGGCCGGAATCAGGAGATCGAAAGCGGCCAGCGATGCTCGCGCCACTCGTCCCAGGTTGCGAATCCAGGCGGCGGGTCGTCGATCGGCTCGCTGCCGTCGAGCTCCCCCGGCGTAGGGATGTCGATCGTGCCAGCCCACTCTGCGAGTTCCTCGTCTGACATGGGCCACGTCGTGTGTGGCGCTTCGGCTTGGCGCTGGTCGAGTCGTCTCCGCTGCTCGGCCGGGGTGAGCTCGAAGTAGCGCAGCTCCACCAGCGCGCCGAGGTCGGCAGCTGCCTGCCTCAGGGCGGAGCGCTCGTCCCGACCCCAGAGGCCGTAGTCGATGACGACGTTGTTGCCGAGCTCGAGAACGCGCAACGCGATCTGGATGAGCCGCCCTTCGATGACGTCCTGGGCAGACGGCGGGTTCTCGGGCCCGTAGAGAGCCTTCACCCACTCGTCCTTCGTCAGACGAAGCGCGTCTCGCTCGAGCTCGATACGCCGCGCAGCCGTGGTCTTGCCCGTGCTCGGGAGTCCCACCGTCAGGAACAGCGTCGGGCGCCTCATGGTCAACGTGCGGCAGCAGACGGGCGCGTGTCGACCCGAGCCGCTTCGTCGGACGTGAGCAGCACGACGTTGCCATCGGGGTCGTCGACCATCGCAGCGTACGGGCCCGCGGTCTGCGTGGGCGGCATACGGCCGGGATGGCCGGCGGCGACGAGGTCGGCCCAACGCTGGTCGACGACGGCGTTCTCGCCCACATAGAACTCGAGGAGCTGCTGGTAGCCCCCAGCCGGGCGGGTCCACGCTGGGTCGTAGGTGGCCGCGAACGATGTCGTCAGCAACAGACTGACGCCGCTGCCCATCCGATGAATGACGACAGGTCGACCGGGCATCGGATCCGGAACATCGAGACCAAGGTCGCGATAGAACGCGATCGACGTCGCGAGGTCGCGGACCTCGAGGATCAGCATGCTGAGCTGGATCTCCATCTGCACACTTTCCCAGGCCGGCATCGGGAAGTCCGCTCGCGGTGCGATGGTTGTCGACCTGACCCTGGATCCGCCCGTACGCTGAAACTCCTGCCGGGCCGCCCGCTTCCCAGGCGGTGTTGGCGCCTTCCGGAACAGGGAGACCGCGATGACACAGCACCTGGGCAACCTGAGCACCATCGAGGCCTGGGAGCGCGAGGAGGGCGCACCTGCTCCGCTCGGGGCGACCTGGGTGGATTCGGAGCAGGCGTGGAACTTCGCGCTGTACTCGCGAGCCGCGAGCGGCGTCACCCTCCTGATCTACGGCGCAGATGACGTGACGACGCCGATTCTGGAGCTTCCGCACGACCCGTTGGTGCACAAGACCGGTCGGATCTGGCACTGCATGATCAGCGCCTCGCGGATACCGGGCGCGAGGTACTACGCCTACAAGGTCGACGGGCCCTCCGGCGGCCGTGACCGCTTCGTGCCGGCCAAGGTGCTCAGCGATCCCTACGCGCATCGGCTGTACTTCCCACCGGCCTTCTCTCGTGAGGCTGCACGTGGTGACGGGCCGAACGACGGCATGGCCGTGCTCGGCCTGCTGCCCAGCCGGGAGCGAAGCGCGGGCCCGACGCCCCACCCGGCGCCACGGCATACCCATGACACGGTCATCTACGAAGCCCACGTCAAGGGTTTCACGGCTCGGGAGAACAGCGGGGTGACGGCCGCGCACCGGGGCACGTTCAGCGGGCTGGTCGAGAAGATCCCCTATCTGACCGAGCTCGGCGTCACCGTCCTCGAGCTGCTCCCCGTGCACCAGTTCGATCCCCAGGAGGGCAACTACTGGGGGTACATGACCATGAACTTCTTTGCCCCGCATCACGCCTACGCCACAGAGGACCCCGCGGCCGAGTTCCGCGACATGGTCGCCGCCATGCACGCTGCCGGGATCGAGGTGTGGCTGGATGTGGTCTACAACCACACCTGCGAAGGGGACCCGTCCGGGCCGACCTACAACCTGCGTGCGATCGACAACGACTCCTACTACATCGTTGCCGAGGACGGCTCGTACGTGGACGACTCCGGCTGCGGCAACACGACGCAGGGAGCCGACCCGGCAATGCGGGCGCTCGTGGTCCGCAGCCTGCGGCACTGGGCAGGGCTGGGCGTGGACGGTTTCCGGTTCGACCTGGCCTCTATCCTGGCCCGGGACGCTGAGGGGGGCTTCGACCCGACCGCCGCTCCGCCCCTGATCAGCGAGATCGGGGTCCTGGCCGCCCAGCAGGACGTCAAGGTGGTCGCCGAGGCGTGGGACATGGGCGCCTACCTGCTCGGGCGCTCCTTCCCCGGCATCATGTGGCGGCAGTGGAACGGCCGCTTCCGCGATGACCTCCGGGGCTTCGTCAAGGGCGACGACGGCCTCGTGCCGGCGCTGATGACCCGGGTCTACGGCAGCTCCGACCTGTTCCCCGACGGCCCCGGCGACGTCTATCGTCCGTACCAGAGCATCAACTTCATCACGGCTCACGACGGCTTCTGCCTGTACGACCTGGTGTCCTACAACGAGCGGCACAACGAGGCCAACGGCCACGGCGGCACCGACGGCTCGAGCGACAACCGGAGCTGGAACTGCGGGTGGGAGGGCGACGAGGGCGTCCCCGACGTCGTGCGCGACCTTCGGCTGCGGCAGATGAAGAACTTCTTCGCGCTGATGATGCTGAGCAACGGCGTGCCGATGATCGTGGCCGGGGACGAGTTCGCCAACACCCAGCACGGCAACAACAACCCCTACAACCAGGACAACGAGACCACCTGGCTGGACTGGGACCGGCTCACCGCGAACCGGGAGCTGTTCGACTTCGCGAAAGGAATGATCGCGCTGCGCAAGTCTCGGCGCAGCATCGCGCGAAGCCGGTTCTGGCGCAACGACGTTCGCTGGTTCGGCACTACTGGCGCGCCGGACCTCTCGCCCCAGTCACACACGGTGGCCTGGCATCTGTCCGGGGCGGCCTACGACGAAGACGACCTGTACGTGATGGTCAACGCCTACTCTGAGCCACTCGAGTTCACCGTCCAGGTGCCGGGCTCCTGGCGGGTGCTGGCCGACACGAGCGGGAGCCGGACGCCGGACCTCTCGCCCACTGGTCCTGCGGTGACCGAAGGACCTCTGAGCGTGCAGGCGCGTTCGATCGTGGTGCTCAGCGGCCGACCGGCGTGAGCTGGAGCCCGCCGGCGGCGTTCGGTGTTGACGAACGCCGCCGGCGGGCAGGCCGGCGATCAATGGCGGGCTTCCCTCGTCGCGCAGCGGCGACCGCCCGCCGGGCTGGTTGTGGTGTCGCCTCGGGTCAGAACGACAGCAGCCGATCGAAGAACGAGCGATAGCGTCCGAGAGCCTGCCGCAGGTCCTCGGTGCTGGTCTGCTCGTTGTCGAGGCCATGCTCGAGGTCGGCACGCTGGCGCCTGAAGAGCTCTTCAAGCTCGTCGAGCACCTCACCGACCAGCTCGTTCGCGTTCCGTACCGCGGCGCGCGGCTCGTCGACGAACTCGCCCTTGAGCTCGTCCCACCGGCTGTTGTAGCTCTGCGCCCGCTCGGGCGCAATCAACGAAATGCGTTCGCGGGTAGCGGTTTCGGCTGCGTCGGGACGCTCTCGACTGGGAACATGGCCATCGGCCGCGGGAACCGTGTCGGTGGTCTGCTCGCGCTCAGACGGCCCGCCGAGCCTCTCGGCTGCGCTGTCGGCGCGATCTCCGGTCCACGTCCCGCTCTCGGTCTCACCGGTGACGGTTCCTTCCCGGTTGGTCGGTGCGTCGGCGGCGTTACTCATGGCGTCGCTGGTGGCGTCGCTGGTGGCGTCGCTGGTGGCGTCACCGGCCGTGCTGGTGGTTGCGTCCACATTGCTCATGCTCTGGTCTCCCGTTCGGTCGTCTGGTCGAAGTCCCGATCGCGCTCCAGCTCGCGGTCCTGCTCGCGGTCCTGCTCGCGGATCTGCTCGCGGTCCCGCTCGTTCGGCCCGTCATCGCGCTGATGGCTGTCCACGTCGTCGGCCAACAAGGCCTGAACCAGCGATCTGTAGTTCGTCACCGCCTGGCGGAGGTCCTCGGTGGTCACCGTGCCCTCGAGGTTCGCCTGGGCGACGCGGCGCGCCTCCCGGTAGCGCTGGGTCACGTCGGCGTGACGAACCGACAGGTCGTCGGCCCGCTGGTCGAAGTCGTCGACCGGGTAGCCACGAGCGGTCATCACCTCCGTCACGAGCCGGTCGGCGCTGCGCACCGCGGTGCCCGGGTCGTCGACAAACTGGCCCTGCACCTCCGACCAGCGCCGCTCGAAGTCCGCCCTCTCCGAGGGGTCGAGGTTGCGAAGGTCGTAGCCTTCCTGGCGCTTCGAGCGCTCACGCAGCTCGGATTCCGCGCCGCGCTGGCTCTCCGCCTGACCCACGACTCGGTCGTATTCGGGTCCGTACTGGTTACGCAGCCGGTCGGACTGCCTTTGCCGCGCGGCCCGATAAACCAGGGCCACCAGCGCGACAACAACGATGGCCACGACAATCACGATGATCACAGTGGTGGGGCTCATGAAGCATGAAGTACCCCGAGCGAGCTCGTGACTAACCTGAACAGAACCGCGGTGGGTCCTCGGTGGGCAAGCTCCCCGACCTATGTGGCGAGTACGCTCCGACCTAGCGCAGATACACAGGCGGGTTCACATCGATCTCTTGCTGGACCTGGGGTGCCGCATCGTATGCGTCGTCGCCGGCCTGGTTGGCGTCGATGACGCAGGTGCCTTCGCCGGTGTAGCTCACCGTCGAGCCGTTCGTGCCGGACACGGCGCACACCCCATCTTTGGTGGCAGGGTCAACGCTGAACACCACAGGGTTGCCTGAGTCGCCGCCCGTGGCGGACAAGGTCGGCGACTCGCCCACGTAACCCGGCGGCGGGGCATGGAAGGCGATCGACTGAGGAATCTTGGCGACCTGGGTCGTGCGCGTGACCTGGGATGCCGCTTCGTATGCGTCGTTGCCGGCCTGGTTGGCGTCGATGACGCACGTACCCGCGCCGGTGTAGCTCACCTTCGTGCCGTGGGTGCCGGAGACAGCACACACCCCGGGATCGCTGGATGGGTCAACGCTGAACACCACTGGGTTGCCTGACTTGCCGCCCCTGGCGGACAGCTTCGCAGAGTCGGTCACCTGAGCCTGCGCCGGAGCGGTGAAGGAGATCGACTGGGCTGTCCTGGCTACCTTGATCGTCCGCTGGACCTGGTGTGCCGAGGCATGGGTGCCGTTGCCGGCCTGGTTGGCGTCGATGACGCAGCGACCCGCGCCGGTGTAGCTCACCTTCGTGCCGTTGGCCCCGGACACTGCACACACGCCGGGGTCGCTGGACGGGTCGACGCTGAACACGACGGGACTGCCTGACCTGCCGCCCTTGGCGGACAGCTTGGCCGAGTGGCCCACCCGACCCAGCGCCGGAGCGGTGAAAGAGATCACCTGCTGATGTTTGGGCACCGCGATCACGCTGACTGACTGCTGAGCTTGGGGGGCGGGCGCATACGTGTCGTTGCCGGCCTGGTTGGCGTCGATGACGCAGGTGCCAGCTTTTCGGAACGTGACGGTGGAACTGGAGATGGAACAGGTCTGAGCGCTCGACGGGTCGATGGTGAAGGTGACCGGGTTGCCCGAGGCACCGCCGATCGCCTCCACGTGATAGGTCTGACCGGGCGCTGGGCCGGCCGGTGATGCGGAGGTGAACGTGATCGACTGTCGGGCGAGCTCCGTCGTGCCTCCGAACGCGATCGAGAGCCCTGTCCCGATCGCAGCTCCGGTGAGCAGGACAGCCGAGGTGACGACGCGCTTGCGGGAGATGACCGTTCTCTTCGCCTGGAGTTGCAGGTGGATCACGGAGACGCCTTCCGCGCTGATGTCGAGCTCGAACTCGCCGCCGCGCGCGCCCGCCGGCGGAACGAACTTCTCGGAGAACTCGAACGGTCCTTTCTCTGCGTCCAGCTCGAACTCCCACCCCTGCGACCAGTCGGACCCGTGGTGGGAGACGGAGACCTTGACATCGATGCTGGCGATCCCGCAGTTCTCAAGGGACAGAGTGAGGGTGCCGCTCGGCCAGGTAGCGAACGTCGGCTCTGCGGTGAGACGGAGGCACGGCTTGATGATGAGCGTGCATTGGCCCTCTGCCAGTCCAGACATTCCGGATCTCGGCCAGGAGAGGTAGAGAGGATAGGTGCCGTAGGGGAATCGCCGCGTGGGATGGATCTGGAGGGTGTACTGCGGAGGATGCGTCTCACTGGTTCGAACTATGTGAGCCCAAGCCGGGTCGAACTTCGGGTTGTCTGAGGCCACCTCGAAGTCATGAGTCGACGGAGCCGGCCCTTCTGAATACACGGTAAACGGGAAGCGGGCGGTCTCCCCCGGCACAATCTGGCGCTCAGTCACGTCGAGAACGAGAACCGGTGCAAGCCCGCCTGCCCGAGTTCCTTTGCCATTGACTGTCATGGCCCACCTCCATAGCCAGGCAGAGGTACGACGGCGGGCTCTGCGCCTCGATACGTCCGTGCTGCCACACATCGCGGGTGCCTTCGCCCCCAGTCATGAAGACGCGTGCGCAGACCTCGTGATACAGCGTCCGAGGCTCGCCCCCGAGGGAAGGTCGACCGACGCGGTCGTCAGTCGACGGCGAGGCTGGCGGCCACCGCGAGCTGGTCAACCAGGTCGTTCATCTCATGACCTGAGTGTCCCTTCACCCAATGGAAGGCAACATCCCCGCGCTCCTCGACAGCCCGGACGAGGGGCTCCCACAGGTCACGGTTGGCGACCGGCTTCTTCTGTGACGTGGTCCAACCGCGATCCACCCATCCAGCCCACCACTTGTCGCGGAAGCAGTTCACGACATACGTCGAGTCGCTCACCACAACCAACGATCCGCTCAGTGCCGTGACAGCCTCGAGTGCCGCGCGGATCTCCATCCGCTGGTTGGTGCTGGGCCGCTCCGACCCGGACGCGTAGCGCTCGCGGTCGATCGCCCACGCCCACCCACCCGGGCCAGGGTTTCCGGAGCACGCGCCGTCGGTGTAGACGAAGGTCGCGCCGTCCGGAGCGGTCATCGGCGCCCTCGTCTTCGCCAGCACCGTTCTCCTCGTGGGTCGGTCGACGTGATGGTCCTGGATGGCGTGCTCTGGCCGCCATCCGCTCTGAGGCCCCGAGCCTAGCGGCGGTCGCGACGTGGAGCCGCGACCGCCGGCAGGCGACACCGATGCGGCGAACGTCAGGCGCGCGCCATCGTCACATGGGTGACACCGGGAGCGTGCGCCTCGGACACCCGGTTGAACCCGGCCAGCCGCGCGTCCTGGCCGTCGAAACAACGGACGCCCTCGCCCAGGAAGGTGTGTGCGACGTCGATGCGCAGCTCGTCAACGAGTCCGGCGTGCAAAGCATGACGCAGCGTCGTCGGGCCGCCGAGGATCACGACGTCCCGGTCGCCCGCCGCCTCCTGCGCGGCGCGCACTGCGGCCACGACCGCGGCATCGCCCGTCACCAGGGTGAACGTGCTCCCGCCGTCGACGACGATCGGGTCACCCGGGCGATGCGTCGGCACGAAGACCGGGAGCAGGTCGAACGTGCCGGGCCCCCAGAGCTTCAGGCCGACGCCGAGCATGGTGCGCCCCAGGACGACGGAACCCGCGCCCTCGAACGTCGCCGCACCGACCTTCTCGTTGACCGGGTTGTCGCCCGTCATCCACTCGTGCAGCCGCTCCCCGCGCCTGCCGAGGGGGTGCTCGTCACTGGTGTCGAGGCCGGCCCCGAAGCCGTCGAGGCTGATCGACAACGAACCGCGGACCCGCCCCATGAGGGAACCTCAGCCCCTGGCCGCGTTGCGGGCTGCCTCGTCGCGCATCCGCTCCTCACGCTCGCGCAGCTCCGGCGTGAACTCCTCGCCGAAGTCCTCGGGCGCGTAGACCTGGCGCAGCTCGAGGTACTGGCCCGGGTCGGGAACGCACGACGTGGGCCACTTCTTGAGCCACTCGAGCGCCTCGTCGCGGGAGCTCACATCGATGATGGTGAAGCCCGCGACGAGCTCCTTGGCCTCGGCGAACGGCCCGTCGGTGACGACCCAGTCACCGCTCTCCCACGTGAGGCGGGAGCCCTTGTTCGTCGGGTGCAGACCTTGTCCGTCGACGAAGACGCCGGCCCTGAGCATCTCCTCGTTGTACGACTGCATGTCGGTGAACTGCTGCTCGGTGCCCATGCTCCCCTGTTCGGAGGCAGGGGAGGCGGGGACGATGATCATGAAGCGCATTGCGTACTCCTTCGTTTCGTTCTCCGAGCCGAAAGGGCCCTGGTCACCCCTACGTCGAACGACCCCCGCCGGCTTCGACACGCACCGAACGACGTTCTTCCTACAGCTCCAGTCGCGCGGTGGCGCCAGACGGCACGCCCTCTCGGAAGGCCGTACCGTCGCGAGCCGCCTGCCCGATCGCCTCGAGGATCGGGACCAGGCCGTCGTCGTCGACGTGTCCCGTCACCTCGTCGGCGACCGCCTGGACCTCGGTAGGTGCGTTGCCCATCGCCACGCCCCACGCCGCCCAGTGCAGCATCTCCATGTCGTTGCGCTGGTCGCCGCAGGCGACCGTGTGGATCGGCTCGACGTGCAGGCGTCGCCGCACCAGCTCGAGGGCACTGGCCTTGGACACCCCCTCGGGGTTGATGTCGAGCCACGCTGACCACCCCACGGCATACGACACCTCGTGCAGGCCCGCACGCTCGACCAGCTCCATGAACTCCTCGGCGCTGGCCTCGGGCTGGCGCAGGGTCACGCGGGTGACCGGGTGCTCGACGAGCTCCTCCCAGGACACGACACGCGACTCCCCCATGAGCTCTCCCTCGGGGAACGGCCTGCTCACCTTGAAGCCCACACCGAGCTCCTCGACAGCGACGATCGCGTCGGGCAGGGCGACGCGCATCTTCTCGAGCACGCCCTTGGGGTCGAACGTGACTGTGTCGATGATCGTGTAGCCCTCGGGCGTCTCGGGGTCGAGCGCAAGGGTCACCGCGCCGTTCGAGCACACGGCGAACCCGTGGCGAAGGTCGAGGTCCTTGAGGACCGGCGTCGTGGCGATGATGGACCGACCGGTCGCGACCACGACCTCGACGTCGTCGGGCAGTGCACGGACGGCCTCGCTGACGCGCGGCGACAGCTCACCCATGTGGTTGAGCGTGGTGCCGTCGAGGTCGAGCGCGAGCATTCGGCGTGACATGCCCCAACGCTATCTGGCGGACAAGACACGTCCGACGGACCCAGCCGACGTATGCCGTCCCGCCGGCTTACGGGCAGCGGCGCCTCGTCCGCGGGTCGGTCAGCGCGAGGCGGCGCGCGCCAGCCGAGCCGCGAGCAGCCGGAGCGCCTCCGCGAGCTCGGGGGCCGCCGCGACGTCGAACGTGAAGTCGGCGTCGAGCATCGCCAGGTACATCGCGAGCTGCGTCGCCGAGTCACTGCCGACCTCGACCCGGCAGGTGCCGGCGTCGACCTCGTGTACCGGCACGGACCGGGGCAGCCGGCGGGCGACCTGGGCCGCCGGAGCCTGCACGACGACGGAGGCACGGTAGGCCCAGGCCGCCGTCGAGATGCCCGCCGCGACCCGCCTCTCGACCTCCGCGTCGGACAGCTCTCGGGCGACGAAACGAGGACCCGCCGGCAGGTGCAGCCGCATCCGGTCGACCCGGAACGTCCGCCAGTCATGCTTGTCGACGTCGTGGGCCAGCAGGTAGTACTGCCGTCCCGAGCTGACGAGGCGGTGTGGCTCGACGACCCGTCGGCTCCCCGTGCCCCGATGGGTCTCATAGTCGAACCGCAGCAGTTCGTGGTCACGGCAGGCGGCCGCGATCGCCAGGAGCACATCGGGGTCCACACGTCGCGCGTCCGTGGGGCTGTCCGGCGGGAGCGGCACGATCGAGGCCGACAGCGTCGAGACGCGCCGCCGCAGGTGCGACGGCAGCAGCGGCTCGAGCTTGGTCAACGCACGCACCGAGGTCTCGTCGATCCCCTGGACCGGCCCGACCGCCGCCGTGCGCAGACCGATCGCGACGGCCACCGCCTCGTCGTCGTCGAGCAGCAGGGGCGGCATCGACGCTCCCACGCCCAGCCGGTACCCGCCACCGACCCCGGGGACGGCATCGACGGCATACCCGAGGGCGCGCAGGCGCTCGACGTCGGTGCGCACCGTACGGTCCGAGACGCCGAGCCGCTCGGCGAGCTGGGGACCGGTCCAGTCCCGCCGCGACTGGAGCAGGCCGAGGAGCTTGAGCAGCCTCGCTGACGTCTCGAACATGTCCACAGTCTGTCGCCGATTACGGAAGGAAGTCTTCCGCAATGCTTCGTAGCGTGAAGGCATGAACACGGACATCCGACCCTTCCGGATCGACATCCCGCAGCCCGAGCTCGATGATCTCGTCGCGCGGCTGGGCAGCACGCGCTGGCCCGCGAACCGGGCCGGCGACGAACCCGAGGACTGGAACCGAGGGGTGCCCCCGGCATACCTGCGCCGCCTCACCGAGTACTGGCGGACCGAGTTCGACTGGCGCTCAGTTGAATCCGCGCTTAACGAGCTCGACCAGTTCACGACAGAGATCGACGGCCAGACGATCCACTTCTTCCACGTCAGGTCGCCTGAGCCGGATGCGGTCCCGCTGCTGCTGACTCACGGCTGGCCGAGCTCGCCCGTCGAGTTCACCCGCGTCGTCGGTCCACTCACCGACCCGGTCTCACATGGCGGCGACGCCTCAGACGCGTTCCACCTCGTCATCCCGTCACTGCCCGGCTACGGGTTCTCGACGCCACTGGGGCCTGCGGGCTTCAACCTCTTCACCGTTGCCCAGGCATGGGCCGAGCTCATGCGGCGGCTGGGGTATGACCGGTACGCCGTCCACGGCACCGATGTGGGATCCGGCGTGGCCGGGATGCTGCCCATGGTCGACCCCGGACGGGTCATCGGTGTGCACCTCAGCGGGACGGGCGCGGCCGCGCCCTTCGACCCACCTCTCGAGGTCGAGACCTTCACCGGAGCCGATCGCGATCGGGCCTTGCGGCACAACGCATTTCGCGAAGACGGGACCGGCTATCTCGCGATCCAGTCGACCCGTCCGCAGACGCTCGCCTACGCACTCACCGACTCGCCGGTCGGACAGCTGGCGTGGATCGTCGAGAAGTTCCATGAGTGGACGGACCCCGCGAACGTCGAGCCGGAGCAGGCCGTCGACAAGGACCAGCTGCTGACCAACGTGAGCCTTTACTGGTTCACTAGGTCCGGCGCGTCGACAGCCCACGCGGTGTACGAAGGGATGCGGGCCTGGCGGGCCTTCGCAGCCCAGCAGGCCACAGCCGCCGGCGAGTCCGGAGGCTCGGGGCCTGGCGACGGCTGGGACGCGCCCGCCGCGCCGCCGACCGGTGTCGCAGTATTCGCCGCGGACACGACGATCCGCAGCCTGCTCGACCGGGACGGCACGATCGGGCACTGGTCGGAGTTCGACCGGGGCGGGCACTTCGCCGCCATGGAGGTGCCCGGCCTGCTCACCGACGATCTCCAGGTCTTCTTCCGGCCGCTCCGCTGACCCGTCTGACCTCGCAACACACCGAGAAGCTGCATGCTCCTGACGGTTATTTCCGCAGGGGATTGCAGCTTCTCGGTGTGTTGCCGCGGAAGGGCGGGCTCAGGAGCGCTCGGCGAGGTCGGCGAGGGCGGCCTCGATCCCGCGGTGCAGGGTCGGGTACGCGTAGATCATCGACCGGAGACGCTCGATCGGGACCTGGCCGTGCACGGCCACCGCGAGCGCACCGAGCACCTCTCCGCCTGCCGGGCCCATGGCCGTCGCCCCGACGAGAACGCCGCGCTCGAGGTCGGCGACGACCTTGATGATGCCGTCGGCCTTGATGATCCACCCGCGCGTGGTCGATCCCATCGGGGTCGACCCGACGGCCACGGACGCGAGGCGCTGGCGGGCCTGGGCCTCGGTGAGTCCGACAGCGCCCACCTCGGGATCCGTGAACGTCACGTGCGGCAGGGCGGCATACTCCGCAGGCGGACCGTCCTCGCCGAGGATGTCCCGAACGACGATGCCTCCCTGGTACATCGACACGTGGGTGAAGGCACCCTCACCCGTGATGTCGCCGATGGCCCACACCCCGTCCGCCACGCGGCAGCGGTCGTCGACCGACACGGTCCGCGCATCCTCGGGGACGCCGACGCTGGGCAGTCCAACGCCCTTCACGTTCGCCCGCCGTCCCGTCGCGACGAGGATGCGCTCAGCCTCGACGGAGGATCCGTCATCGAGCGTCACGCGTATGCCGTCACCCGCCTTCTCGACGCGGGTTGCCTTGGCGCCCAAGCGGACAGCGATGCCTTCAGCGTCGAAGGTCTTCGCGAGGATCTCAGAGGCCTCGGGCTCGTCGAGCGCGAGCAGCCGGTCGGCCGCTTCCACGATGGTGACCCGGGTGCCGAACCGCGCCACGGCTTGGCTCAGCTCGCACCCGATCGCGCCGCCGCCGAGCACGATGAGGCTCTCGGGCAGCTCCGGAGCCTCGATGACCTCGTGGTTGGTCCAGTGGGGAACGTCGGCCAGGCCCTCGATCGGCGGGACCACGGCGGTGGTCCCGGTGTTCACGACGATGCCCCGAGTCGCGCTGTACTCCGTGCCGTCGACCTCGACGACGCCGCGACCGCGGATCACGCCGGTCCCGCGGACGAAGGTGGCGCCCTTGCCGGTGAGCCGGTCGACGGCCACCTGGTCGTTCCACGAGTCGGTCGCCTCGTCGCGGATCCGCTTGGCGACCACGCCCCAGTCGGGACTCACGTCGGTGACCGTGCCGGCGAGGTCGGGGACGCGTCGAGCCTCGGCGAGGGCGTCCGCGGCGCGGATGATCATCTTCGACGGGATGCAGCCCCAGTACGGGCACTCGCCACCGACGAGGCGGTTGTCGATGCCGAGGACCCGCAGGCCCCGCTCGGCGAGGGTCCCGGCGACATACTCACCACCCGGCCCGAGGCCGATGACGATGACATCGAAGGTGCGGTCGGAGTTGGCCATGGCACACCTTTACCCATGCAGACCCCTGCGGTCGAGAGGCGCGACGTCAGGGCGCGCCGAACACGACGAGCGGAGCGAGCCCATGTCATGTCCGGCGCGCGTCGCGCCTGGACTGACGAGCGAAGCGAGCGCCAGCGAGCGAGTCGAGGAGGGAAGGCGCGACGT